>VBCS01000296.1 GCA_005888955.1 Betaproteobacteria bacterium | reverse complement strand
AGCCCGTTCACGGGCGGCTCCATTCTCGGCGACCGGATCCGGATGGGTGAGCTTGCCGGCGATGCCGGCGTGTACGTGCGCAGCATGGCGACCCGCGGCGCTCTCGGCGGGCTGGCGCGCGGCACGCTGGAAGCGGTCGACGTGCTCGATGCCGCAGGCTTCGACTTGGTGATCATCGAGACCGTCGGCGTCGGGCAGGACGAGGTCGAGGTGGCGCGGGCCGCACACACGACGGTCGTCATCTCCGCGCCAGGGCTGGGCGACGACATCCAGGCGATCAAGGCGGGAATCCTCGAGATCGCCGATGTGCACGTCGTCAGCAAATGCGACAAGCCGGATGCCAGCAAGGCGATCGCGGACTTGAAGAACATGCTCGCACTTGGCCTCTCGCTCTCGCGGCGCGCGCGGTGGCAGATCCCGGTGGTGCCGACCAGCTCGCAGCGCGATGAGGGCATTGCCGAGCTGCTCGCGGCGATCGACGAGCACTGGAGTTCGCTTGAAGAGACCGGGGAGATCGCCACACGCCGGGTACAGATCAATGAGCGCCGGTTACTCAAGGCCGGCGAGGAGATCCTGCGCGATCAGTTCGTACGCAACCGCGACGGCAAGATCGGGGCGCTGGTGACCGAGCTCAATGCCCGCGCATTGAGCCCACACCGGGCAGCCGAGCGGCTGCTCGCGGACTTACACATTGGAGATACCAAATGAACGATCCCGTCTTCCCCGGCTCGGCCGCACTGGATGTCGAAACTCGCAAGGCGCTCGCCTCTCAGGTCGAGGCGTGGGAAACGAACGAAGTCGCGAGGTTCGTCGCCCGCGCGCCCGAGCGGCAACCCGAGTTCCGCACGCTGGGCGGCTTCCCGCTCAAGCGCACCTACACCGCGCTCGATGTCGCCGACACGCCGCTCGAGGACATCGGGCTTCCCGGACAATATCCGTATACCCGCGGGCCGTACCCGACGATGTACCGCGGGCGGCTGTGGACGATGCGGCAGATCGCGGGCTTCGGCACGGCCGAGGATACCAACCAGCGCTTCAAGTACCTGATCGAGCAGGGCCAGACTGGGCTCTCGACCGACTTCGACATGCCGACGCTGATGGGCTACGACAGCGACCATCCGATGAGCGAAGGCGAAGTCGGTCGCGAGGGCGTAGCGATCGACACGCTGTCCGACATGGAGCACCTGTTCGACGGCATCGATCTCGAGAAGATCTCGGTATCGATGACGATCAACCCGAGCGCCTGGATACTGCTCGCGATGTACGTGGCGCTGGCACAGAAGCGCGGCTACGACTTGAACAAGCTCTCCGGAACGATCCAGGCCGACATTCTCAAGGAGTACCAGGCGCAGAAGGAGTGGGCGTTCCCCATCGCCCCCTCGGTGCGCATCGTGCGCGACTGCATCACGTTCTGCGCCCGGAACATGAAGCGATACAATCCGATCAACATTTCCGGCTACCACATCTCGGAGGCGGGCAGCTCGCCGCTCGACGAGGTTGCATTCCCGATGTGCAACCTGATCACTTATGTCGAGGAAGTCACCAAGACCGGAATGAACGTCGACGAGTTCGCTCCGCGGCTCGCATTCTTCTTTGTCTGCCAGTCCGACTTCTTCGAGGAGATCGCCAAGTTCCGTGCGGTACGGCGTGTGTATGCCAAGATCATGCGCGAGCGCTTCGGCGCGAAGAACCCCGAGTCGATGCGCTTGAGGTTCCATTGCCAGACGGCGGCGGCGTCGCTCACCAAGCCGCAGTATCACATCAACGTTGTGCGCACCGGACTGCAAGCGCTCGCCGCCGTTCTGGGCGGCACGCAGAGCCTGCATACCAACGGCATGGACGAGGCGTTCGCGATTCCGACCGAAGAGGCGATGAAGATCGCGCTGCGCACCCAGCAGATCATCGCCGACGAATCGGGCGTGCCCGGAGTCGTCGATCCCCTCGGCGGCTCCTATTTCGTCGAGAACCTCACCACGCAATACGAGCGCGGAATCTTCAAGGTGATCGATGAGGTCGAGCAGCGAGGTGGGACGATCAAGATGATCGAGGAGGGATGGTTCCAGCGCAGGATCGCCGACTTTGCCTATGACACCGCGTTGAAGAAAGCCAGCGGCGGCAAGCCGGTGATCGGCGTCAACAAATACGTCGATGCCGAGGAGAAATTCGACATCGAGCTGCACCCGCATGATCCGACGACGGCCGAGCGCCAGATCGCGCGCCTGAACCGCGTAAGACGCGAGCGCGACAGCGCCAAGATGGCGACGCTGCTCGACAAGCTCGTCGCGGTCGCGCAGAACGAGCGCGAAAACATCATGCCGGTGACGATCGAGCTGGTCGCCGCCGGCGCCTCGATGGGCGACATCGTCGAGAAACTCAAGGGACTTTGGGGTACCTATCGCGAAAGGCCGGTATTCTGAGGCAGCCCGCGGATCGACGTCGCCGCTGGCGATGAACGCCATTTCCCTCTCCGCGAATTCCGCCGCGGCTCTGATCGCCCGGTTCCTCAAGGCGCGCGGCGTCGATCGCGTGTTCGGCCTCTGCGGAGGGCACATCATGCCGATCTGGATGTGCATCGACGCGGAGGGCATCGCAATCGTCGACGTCCGCGACGAGCGCGCCGCCGTCTACATGGCGCACGCCTACGGCGAGTTGACCGGCGGGCTCGGGGTCGCGCTGGTGACCGCCGGCCCAGGCGTGACGAACGCTATGACAGGGATCGCCAACGCCTATGTCGCGCGGGCGCCGGTGCTCGTCCTCTCCGGCGTGCCGCCGCGCCCGCAGGAGAATCGCGGCGCACTGCAGGATCTTGTGCACACCGACATGGTGCGGCCGATCACGCGCTACGCGCGCACGGTGCGCGAGCCGTCGCTGGTGTTGCAGGAGCTCGACGAGGCGGTGGCGCGGGCGTTTGGTGCGGGCGGCGAGCCGGGACCGGTGTATCTCGACTTTCCGACCGACACGCTGCGCGCCGAAGTGCCGCGCGCATTGCAGCGCGAAGAGCACCTGCGGCCGAAGCCGCGGCCGGCTATTCCGCCGGACCCGGCCGCGCTGCGTGCGGCGGCCGAGCTGCTGGCATCGGCGCGACGCCCGCTGGTGATCAGCGGCCGCGGTGCGCGCGGTGCAGCGAAATCGCTTTTGCGCCTGCTCGACTGGCTTGGCGCGCCGTATCTCGATACGGGCGAGAGCCGCGGCCTCGTGCCCGACAGCCATCCCGCGGGAGTCGCCGCGATGCGGGGAACGGTGATGGGCGAAGCCGACGTCGTGCTCACCGTCGGCCGCCGCCTGGACTTCCAGCTCGCCTATGGGTCGCCGGCGGTCTTCGGGGAGGCTCGCTTCGTGCGCATCGCTGACGTCGCGTCGGAATTGCGCGACAATCGTCGCGGCGAAGTCGAGCTGTTCGCGAGCTGCGCTGCCGCGCTGGAGGGGATCGTCGAGGTCGCCGGCGGCCGCGCGCCGGCGATCGATCGCGAGTGGGCACGCGCCTTGCGAGCGCGGCACGAGGTGCGGGCGCGGAAGCTTCGCGCGGCGATGCGCGACGCGCCTTGCGGCCGCGACGGGCGCATGCATCCGAATCGCTTGCTCGCCTGTCTGCAGGATCGGATCGGAAACGACGCGGTGGTCGTGGCCGACGGCGGTGATGTCCTCAGCTTCGCCCGGGTCGGCCTGGCAGTGGCGACTTGGCTCGACCCCGGTCCACTCGGTTGCATCGGCGTCGGCACGGCCTTCGGCATAGCGGCGAGCTTCGCGTGCCCCGATCGGCCCGTCGTGGTGGTGACCGGCGACGGGGCGTTCGGGTTCAACGCGATGGAAATCGACACCGCGGTCCGCCACCGGGCGCCGGTGCTCATCGTCGTCGCGAACAACGGGGCGTGGCAGATCGAGGTGCACGACCAACAGCAGACGCACGGCAAGGTCGTCGGAACGCGGCTTTCTTTCGCCGACCACGCGGCGATGGCGCGCGCTTTCGGTATGCATGCCCAGCGCGTCGAGCGCGCCGAGGATCTGCCGGAGGCGATTGATCGTGCGCTCGCGCATCGTCCCGCGTTGCTCGATGTCGTCGTTACGCCAGAGGCGGTCTCCTCCGACGCCAGGACCGGGCTTGCCTGGGTGCCGGATCTGCAGCCGCTCGCGGCGTGGGACGAGGCGGAGCGGAAATGGCGCGAAGGCTGATTGCGCGTCGCTGCGCTGCGGCGCGCGTCGCCGCGCGGCACACGACGAGCGCTGCGCCATGCTGATCGCCTATCGCGAATTCACGCCCGTGCTTGCCGCGCCGTTCGATCTGGCGCCTACTGCCGCGGTCATCGGGCGCACGAAGGCGGGGCCACGGCTCACCCTGCGCGCGTACGCGACGGTGCGTGCGGACGGCGAGTCGATCCGGATCGGCGCCAACGCATGTTTCGGCGCGCGGGCGACGGTACATATCGCCGACAGCGAGCTCGGTGCGGTGGTCGGTGATGACCTCACGGTCGGCCGCTACGGCATCGTCCATGCGTGCACCGTGGGCGACGGCGTGGTCGTCGCGGACGCCGCGGCGGTGATGGATGCTGCGGTCATCGGCCCGCACGCGCTCATCGCGCCCGCTGCCATCGTGCCTCCGCGCAAGGCTCTTACCGGCGGCTTCGTGTACGAAGGTAACCCTGCGAAAGCGACGCGCGCGATCGCTGGCGATGAGCTCGCAGCGGCGGCGGCCGCGCTGCGCCGTGGCGAGCCGGTGCCCGGTTTTGCGCCGGTCGCGTTGCCGCCGCTCGACGCTGCGTCATCATTGGTGCCGCCGGACCGTGGCGCAGGTCCGCTGTATTCGCGTGCCGGCCGCGCGCCGCGGATCGGTCGCGCGTACGTGGCGCCGACATCCGCACTCGTCGGTGACGTGACGCTCGCCGATGACGCCGGCGTCTATTTCGGTTGCGTGCTCGATGCCGGCGATGCACGCATCGTGCTGGGCGCATGCAGCAATATTCAGGACAACTCGCTGCTTCTCACCGATAGCGTCCGCGGCGACCTCGTCATCGGCGAGCGCGTCACCTTCGGACACAATGTGCGGATGAGCTCGGGTGAGATCGGCGACGACGCGCTCGTCGGCATGATGGCGATCGTCGGCGAGCATGTAGTCGTCGAGCGCGGCGGCTGCATCGCTGCCGGCGCATGGGTCGAGCCGGGGACGGTCGTCCGGGCGGGTTGGATCTGGGCCGGCCGCCCGGCGCGCGCGTTTCGAGAAGTGAAGCCCAAGGAGCGCGAAATCTTCGCGCGCCTTTTCCGTCACGTCAGGCAGCCAGACCTGTACGTTCGTCGCCGCATTGCTGAGATGCGAGCGGGCCAGGGCGGAGGCGCCGTCGGCGTTTCCTTCCGCGATCGCGCGCAAGATCTGCGCGTGTTCGGTCCAGATCGCCTTGCGGTACTCACGGTGCTGCAGCACTTCGCGCATCGCGCGCCGCAGATGGTTCCACAGCTGACCCATCGTTTCGACGTAGAGTCGGTTCCCCGATAGCCCATAGATGAACATGTGAAAATCCATGTCGGCTGCGATCAACTGCGCGATCGAGCCTTCACGCACCGCGCGCTGACCAGCAGCGATCAGCCGCTCGCCTTGCTCGATTTCGGGCTGAGTCGCGCGCCGCGCCGCCAACACTGCCGCGAGCGGGTCGATACCCAGCCGCAACTCGTAGACCCACCGTAGGAAATCGCGATCGAGCGGCGCCACCATCAAGCCGCGACGGCCGGCGTCGACGACAAACTTCTGCTGCTTTAGCAGGAGCAGCGCCTGACCGACCGGCTGGCGCGACACCGAGAGCTTTTTCGCGACGCTTTCCTGCGTCAGGCGTTCGCCGGGCTCGAGGCGCCCCTCACAAATCGCATCGAGAATGGCACGGTAGGCCTGCTCGACGATCGTTCGTTGCGGCTGCAAGGCTTCCATCGGGGTCATAAGGTATCGGCCCGTGCCAAATAATTTGGCAGGCGGCTATCCAAGCGCGGACATCGTGCCACGATAGGTTAACATAGCGCCCTTCGCTCCGATGTTCATCGGACCATGAACCTCGACCGCGTCTCCGCCGGCAAGGGCGTTCCCAACGACTGCAACGTGATCATCGAGATTCCGATGCACGGTGATCCGATCAAGTACGAAGTCGACAAGGAAACCGGCGCCGTCTTTGTCGATCGCTTCATGTCGACGGCGATGCGCTATCCGTGCAATTACGGATACATTCCGCGCACGTTGTCGGGTGACGGTGATCCCTGCGACGTGCTGGTGCTCTCGCCGGTGCCGCTGATCACCGGCGTGGTCGTCCGCTGCCGGCCGGTCGGCATGCTCAAGATGGATGACGAGGCCGGCGTCGACGCCAAGATCCTTGCCGTGCCGGTGGATAAGCTGTCGAGCCTCTACCGGTCGATTGAATCGCCGCGCGACCTACCCGAGATCACGACGCGGCAAATCGCGCATTTCTTCGAGCACTACAAGGATCTCGAGCCCGGCAAATGGGTGCGCGTCTCGAGCTGGGTCGATGCCGAGGAAGCGAAGAACGAGATCGTCGAAAGCGTCGCGCGCTACGAGGCGGAAAATCCGGCCTCGCGGGTTTGACGGCATTCGCGATCAGCGCGACGCCGCGTTGGCTGGGCCCGGAAAGCTAGCGTTCGGGCGGCAGGACGAAGAGTCGCGTCCCGGCAATACGATCCTGCAAGTACTGTCGGTCGCGGTCGACCAAGGCCCAGGCGTAATTGACCGCGAGCAGTGCCAGCGCCCAGCGGCCGCGGCCCGAGGGCGCGAGTGCAAGGTAGCCGGCGATGGCAAGCGCCGGTCCGGTCCAGCAGGCGAAGTAGCGCAGCATGACCGTCTGCGCTGGCACGGGCGCTCCCCCGGTGCCCCGCAGCGCGAGCCGCCACGTTTTCATCGGTAGCGTGCGTCGGCCTCCGCTCCACAGCCCGATGCAATACGCGCCGCAAACCCCGAACAGCAGCGCACCCGAGGCGACCCGCGCCGGGCGCGACATCAGGTAAGGAGCCGGTTGATCCACGCCCGGGCTGCGCAAGGCGCTGACGGCGATAGCGTTGGTCGGGGTGACGATGGGAAGGAGGGCAAAGCCGACCAGCAGCAGCAGGGCCGCGAGCAGGAGCCCTTCGTACGCGGACGCCCCAAGCTTGCGCGCCAGTCCGGCAGGCTCGACGCCGAGCACAGAAGGCGTGCCCGGCTACGGCTTGCCCGCCGGCGGGGCGCCGCTGCGGCTGTCCGGCTCCCTCCGTCTCTCGGGCGAGAGCTGTTGGGCTGCCGGCGGGGCACCACTGCGGCTGGACAGCTCCTTCCGTTTCTCTGGCGGGAGCTGTTGATACTCCTGCCACTTCTCCTGGACCTGCTGCCGCTTCTCGGGCGGCAATTGTTTTATCGATTTGTACTGCTCCCGGGCCTGGCGCCGCTGATCGGGGGTGAGGCGCACCCACGCGCCCATCTGCTGCTGCACGCGTTCCTGCTCGGGAGGCGCCAAGGTGGGATAGCGCTTGGCGATGCCCATCCATTTTTGCCTGCGGGCGGCGTCGAGAGAATCCCACTCCGCGGCGAGCGGCGCGAGCACCTGCTTCTCGGAGGAGGAGAGCTCGGCCCATGAGGGAGCGCGCGGCCCGACTGCGACGGCTACGGCCGGGGAGCTCGCAAAAGCGATCGCCAGCAGGGCGGCAGCGATCAGGGCTCGGAGCGCTTGAGCGAAGCCTGGAATCCCCGGTCCAGATAGGCCTCGATCGGTAACTCGGAAGACAGGATCGCCGCATCGGTTTCCTCGATGTCGCGCGCCTGCTGGGCCGCCTGCCAGTATTGGTAGGAAAGAATGCCGCCGACGAGCAGCAATAAGCCGATCCAGATGCGCGCATCGGCGAAGTATCGCCGGCCGCCGAACGTGGCGCCACCCGCGCCGGCCAAGGCAAATTCCGGCGCCTGCTGCGGCGCAGAAAGCCGCGCCAGCGCGTGCTGTCGCGCCCGTTGCAGCTTGAACGCCGTGCCGGCCTTGAGCCCCGCCGTCCCGCGATCGAGATAACCTGTTATTTTCTTTGCAGTTTCTTGCTCGTTCATAGACTAACCCCTCTGGCCTTGAGCATTTCGGCCAACGCATGAACGGCCCTCGAGCAGTGAGTCTTAACACTGCCTTCCGAGCAGCCCATGGCCGTGGCGGTCTCCGCCACATCGAGTTCCTCCCAGTAACGCAGTAGAAATGCTTCGCGTTGACGCGCGGGGAGCCGCGCCAACGCTTGTTCGACGAGACCGACGATTTCCGCCTGCTGCTGCTGCTGCGCTGGATCTGCCGAGTTCGAGACGGTTCGCGCGGGCAAAGTTTCGAGCGGGTCGAAGTCCTCATCTTTCTCATCCCTGTGCCCGAGCGCAGAAAGCAGTGTCGTCCACGTCGAGCGCACCTTCTGGCGCCGGAAATGGTCGTGAATCGTGTTCTGCAGGATGCGCTGAAACAGCATCGGCAGCTCCTGCGCCGGCTTGGTGGCGTATTTCTCGGTCAGCTTGAGCATCGCGTCTTGTACGATGTCGAGCGCCGCATCCTCATCGCGTACAGCGAAGAGCGCTTGCTTGAACGCGCGGCGCTCGACCTCCGCGAGAAAAGCCGAGAGTTCCTGATGCGAAGCGATTGCTATCCTCCGGGCGCTGTCTTCCAGCGATTATAGACGCGGCACGGCGACGGGCTGGCGTCGCCTCTGGCCGGCCGGCGACGTTTCGCGGGCGACCCAGCCTTACTCCGTGCAGCGGAATTGATGCATCGCAGCGGGCTTGACCAACGCCGGTGATGTCGGTAACGTTGATCGACGGATTCTTCGGGAATTCGTGCTGTCCTGCAAAAACGGCCGTTGGCATCCCCTTCGGAGGCGCCATAAGCGCTGCCGGAGCAACCCGATGGGATGCGGCCGATGCTGCAATAATCGCGGCTTTCAACCCGAAAAGCCTTGAAGTAAGCGCCTGACCCGGGCGCGGCGCGTTTTGCAGACCCCGACCCGCGAGAGCGGCGCCGGGCAAACGTGTTCATTATGGCTTAAGGCGGGAAATCCATGCAGCTCACCGGCGCAGAGATCGTCATCCGCTGCCTGCAGGAAGAAGGCGTCGAATACGTCTTCGGCTATCCGGGCGGCGCGGTTCTCAACATTTACGACGAGCTGTTCAAGCAGGAGCAGGTCAAGCACGTCCTGGTCCGGCACGAACAGGGTGCGGCGCATGCCGCCGATGGCTATTCGCGCTCGTCGCATAAGGTCGGTGTCTGCCTCGTTACCTCGGGACCGGGCGTCACGAACGCCGTCACGGGCATCGCGACCGCGTACATGGATTCGATTCCGATGGTGATCATCACCGGCCAGGTTCCGACCCACGCCATCGGCCAGGACGCGTTCCAGGAGTGCGACACGGTCGGGATCACCCGGCCCTGCGTGAAGCACAACTTCCTGGTCAAGGATGTGGCGCAGCTCGCCGTGACGATGAAAAAGGCGTTCTATCTCGCGCAGACCGGACGGCCGGGGCCGGTGCTGGTCGACATTCCCAAGGATGTCACGCAGGCGAAGGCCGAGTACAGCTATCCGAAGACGATCTCATTGCGCTCGTACAACCCGGTCACGCGGGGACACGCGGGCCAGATCAAGAAGGCGGTTGGACTCCTGCTCGAAGCGAAGCGGCCGATGGTCTACACCGGCGGCGGCGTGATCCTCAACACCGCGGCGCCGCAGCTGACGCGGCTGTTGCGCCTGCTCGGCTTTCCGTGCACCAATACTCTGATGGGCCTCGGCGGCTTTCCGGGCACCGATCCGCAGTTCACCGGCATGCTCGGCATGCACGGCACGTACGAGTCGAACATGGCGATGCAGAGTTGCGACGTGCTGCTCGCGGTGGGCTCGCGCTTCGATGACCGCGTCATCGGCAATCCGACCCACTTCTTCCGCGCTGACCGCAAGATCATCCATATCGATATCGACCCGTCGTCGATTTCCAAGCGCGTCAGGGTCGACGTGCCGATCGTCGGCTACGTCGCCGATGTGCTCGACGAGATGCTGAAGCTGATCGAGTCCTCGCCGCAGCGGCCGGACGCGCAGGCTCTCAAGGAGTGGTGGGGCCAGATCAAGGAATGGCAGCGCAAGGACTGCCTCAAGTACGACCGCAAGAGCGCGCTGATCAAGCCGCAGTACGTGATCGAGAAGCTCTACGAGCTCACGGGCGGCGACGCGATCATCACCTCGGATGTCGGCCAGCACCAGATGTGGGTCGCCCAATACTACAAGTTCGACAAGCCGCGACGGTGGATCAATTCGGGAGGCTTGGGGACGATGGGCTTCGGACTGCCGGCCGCGATGGGCGCGATCCTCGCGAACCCCGGCGCGACAGTCGCTTGCGTGACCGGCGAGGCGTCGATCCAGATGTGCATCCAGGAGCTATCGACCTGCAAGCAGTATCATCTGCCGGTCAAGATCGTGAACCTGAACAACAAGTACATGGGCATGGTCCGGCAGTGGCAGCAGTTCTTCTACGGCAACCGCTACGCCGAGTCGTACATGGACGCGCTGCCCGATTTCACCAAGCTCGCCGAGGCGTACGGCCACGTCGGCATGAAGGTCGAGAAACCCGGCGACGTCGAGGGCGCGTTGCGAGAGGCGTTCAAGCTCAAGGATCGGCTGGTGTTCCTCGACATGATCACCGATCAGGCCGAGAACGTGTTTCCGATGATCCCCGGCGGCAAGGGACTCACGGAAATGATCTTCGCCGAAGAATTGTAGCCATGCGCCATATCCTGTCGATTCTCGTCGAGAACGAAGCCGGTGCGCTGTCGCGTATTTCGGGCTTGTTTTCCGCGCGCGGCTATAACATCGAGTCGCTGACGGTGGCGCCGACCGAGGATGCCACGATGTCTCGGATGACCATCGTCACCGCCGGCTCCGACGACGTCGTCGAGCAGATTACGAAGCAGTTGAACAAGCTGGTCGAGGTCGTCAAGGTCGTCGATCTCACCGACGGCAATCACATCGAGCGCGAGCTGATGCTGGTCAAGGTGCGCGCTGCGGGCAAGGACCGCGATGAGATGAAGCGGCTCGCGGACATTTTCCGCGGCCGCATCCTCGACGTCACCGACAAGAGCTATACCATCGAACTCACGGGCCCCGGCGAGAAGCTTGACGCGTTCCTGCAGGCGATCGAGCCGGGCGCCATACTCGAGACGGTGCGCACTGGAGCGTCGGGCATCGGGCGGGGCGAGCGCATACTGCGTGTTTAGCTTTTGTCGTCCTCGCTCCCCGCCTTCGCGGGGACAGGGTTGCGGGGACCAGCGTCGTTGGTGCGCCCCTGGATTCCCGCCTTCGCGGGGATGACGCCACCAAGAAGGGAATCGACATGAAGGTGTATTACGAGAAGGACGCGGACCTGTCGTTGATCAAGGGCAAGAAAGTCACGATCGTGGGCTACGGCTCGCAGGGCCACGCGCATGCGCAGAATCTGAACGATTCCGGCGTCAAGGTGACCGTTGGGCTCCGCGCGGGTGGCGCGTCCTGGGACAAGGCGAAGAAGGCCGGGCTCAAGGTCGCCGCGGTCGCCGATGCCGTGAAGGGTGCCGACCTCGTGATGATGTTGATGCCCGACGAGCACATCGCCGCAGTCTATCGCGAAGAGGTCGAGCCCAACATCCGCAAGGGCGCGACGCTTGCGTTCGCGCACGGATTCAACATTCACTACGGACAGGTGATGCCCCGAGCCGATCTCGACGTCGTGATGATCGCGCCGAAGGCGCCAGGGCACACCGTCCGCTCGACCTACGTGCAGGGCGGTGGCACGCCGATGCTGATCGCAGTCCACCAGGATATGAGCCGGAAGGCGCGCGATCTTGCGCTTTCCTACGCCGCGGCAATCGGCGGCGCGCGCGCCGGCGTCATCGAAACCTCGTTCAAGGAGGAAACCGAGACCGACCTGTTCGGCGAGCAGACCGTGCTCTGCGGGGGCTGTGTCGAGCTGGTCAAGAATGCCTTCGAGGTGCTGGTCGAAGCCGGCTATGCGCCCGAGATGGCGTACTTCGAATGCCTGCATGAGTTGAAGCTCATCGTCGATCTGATGTACGAGGGCGGGATCGCGAACATGAACTACTCGATCTCGAACAACGCGGAATACGGCGAGTACGTGACGGGGCCTCTGATCATCAACGCCGCGACCAAGGATGCAATGCGCGCGGCGCTCGCGCGCATCCAGAGCGGCGAATACGCGCGCAACTTCATCCTGGAGAATCGCGCCGGCGCGCCGACGATGCTGTCGCGACGGCGCATGACCGCCGAGCACCCGATCGAGCAGGTCGGCGGCAAACTGCGGGAAATGATGCCGTGGATCAAGAAGAACAAGCTGGTGGACCAGACGAGGAATTAGCGGCGCCGCCGTCGCCATGACCGCAGCACAAAGGCAGCGCGGCTGGATCGGCCTCATCGGCCTCCTGCCGGCTCCGACGCAGCGGCCAACGCCGGTCCTCGCGGCGTCGGCGCCGTCGGTCCCGCGCCCGCCGATCCGACCGTTGCGGCGCCGGCGGCGGCGACTCCGATCGAGCGAGCGCGCGGCGTGGAGCAGCAACTGCAGCGCGACGCGCAGGATCTCGCGCGGCGCATCGACGAGTCTGCGAAGTAGCCTGCCGATGTCCGAATCCGTTTACCCGCACCCCATCATTGCCCGCGAAGGCTGGCCGTTCCTGGCGATCGCGATTCTCATCGCGCTCGCGCTGACGTGGACCGGCCTGTGGTTGCTCGCTGCCATTGCCTGGCTGGGCGTCGCCTTTATCGCGCAGTTCTTTCGCGATCCGCCGCGCACCGTGCCGGAGCAGGCGAACGCCGTGCTGGCACCGGCCGACGGCAAGGTCATGCTCGTCGAGCGCACGCGCGACCCTTATCTCGATCGCGATGCGCTGAAGATCAGCGTGTTCATGAACGTATTC
>VBCS01000295.1 GCA_005888955.1 Betaproteobacteria bacterium | reverse complement strand
CTGGCGACGTTCACGCAGCTCGGTCACCGCGCGATCGGGTTGGAGGGCGCGGCGCCGTTCGTGGCGATGGCGCGCGCCGCGACGGGTTGCGAAGTGTGGCAGCAGGATTTCCTGAAGCTCGACCTGCCCGACAGTTATTTCGACGGTATCTTCGCGAACGCCGCGCTGTTTCATGTGCCCACGCAGGAGCTGCCGCGCGTATTGCGGGAATTGCGTACCGCGCTCAAGCCCGAGGGCGTGCTGTTCAGCTCCAATCCGCGCGGCACCGACGAGGAAGGGTGGAGCGGCGGCCGCTTCGGCGTGTACTACCGGCTCGAGACCTGGCGGCGCTATGTGACCGCGGCGGGATTTGCCGAGCTTGCGCATTACTATCGACCGGCGGGCTTGCCTTGCGCGCAACAGCCGTGGCTGGCCACTGTCTGGCGCAGAATCAGTGACGCACGCGACGCAAATAATGCGTCGTGATTTGGGTTCGGTCTGACCGGCGCGCGCTATCGTTCCAAAGCGATCTGTGCCTTGAGAGAGCGCTCGAGCAGACGGAGCGCTTGCATGCGCTCGGTAAACGAGGCGAATGCGCTGGCAGGTCCGCGCCAGCGCAGCTCCTCCACGTCGCGGAACAGAGGTGCATCGGTCCTCAGCGTCGCAAGATCCTTGAACACAAGCGCGGCGTCGCGGCGCTCTCCCAGCAACGATGGCGGAAAGTCTTCGATCGCGCCGTACCGGTTCAAGAGCCGCGCCGCCGTGACCGAGCCGATCCCCGAAATGCCTGGATATCCGTCTGCGGCATCGCCGACAAGGGCGAGAAAATCGGGAATCAGGAGGGGCTTCACTCCAAACTTCTCGCGAACGCCGTCGGCATCGCGGATCTTTTTCCCGCGGCGGTCGATCTGCACCACGCGGTCACCCCGGACGCACTGCGCCAGATCCTTGTCGGGTGTCCAAATGCAAATTTTTTCCACGCGCCGATCTTCGGACGCGATCCGTGCGGCGGAGGCAAGCGCGTCGTCGGCCTCGAGCTCGATCATGGGCCATACGGCAACGCCCATCGCGGTGAGCGCTTCTTCCAGCGGGTGGAATTGCGCGAGAAGTGCCGGCTCGATGCCCTCGCCCGTCTTGTAATCGGCCCAGATGCGATTGCGAAACGACTCGATGACGTGATCGGTTGCGACGCCGACGTGAGTCGCTCCTTGCTCGATCATTTGCAGCAAAGTCTGCAGCACGCCGATCACGGCGCCGAATGGCCGGTCCTTGCCTTTGTTGAAGCGACGCAGGCCGTAGAAGTGCCTGAACAGCTCGTAAGTGCCATCGACGAGATGAACGATCATGCGTCATTATGCCGTGGCGCCAGCCGACAGCGCGCCATATATCCGGCGCGCTGAAAGAGACTCGCTACGCCATCCCAGGCCAGGCTTGACCCCCGCAGGTAGGTGACCGCTTGTGGCATGATAGTGTGCGAGTTCCTCCTCCCTTCGCGTTCAATCATGGCCGATCCGTCCACACCGCCCCGCTACGCCGGCCCGCGCGCGCTGGCCGAATCGCTGTCGGCGTTCGCGCGGGCGAGCGCGGCGGGTGCGCGCTGGGATCGCGAAGGCCTGCGTGACGACGCCGAGTATCGCGATCTTGGCCTCGCTGCTGCCACCAACGGTCGCATCGGCGCAAAGCACGTACGCGCGCTGAAACCGCTACCCGCGCCCACGGGCTGGCACTGGCACGATCTGACGGCGCATTACGTCTATGTGCTGCGGGGCTGGCTCACCTTCCGTTTCGCCGGTGTGGAGGGCGATGTGACGCTGCGCGCGGGAGACGGGTTGTCACAGCCCGCCGGCGTGCCGCACAACGTGATCGCGCGCGCGGACGATCTCGAGGTGCTGGAGATCAACGAGCCGGCGGAATACGGGACCTGGGATCTGCCGGAACCGCCCTCGCCATGGCGGTAACCGTGGCCGCTCGCCGCAACGCCGCGCTCCTTGCGTGGCTGCGCAATCGCGGCGGTGCGCTGGCGATCTTCGTGCTGCTGTTTCTGCTTTGGGAGTTTGCGGTACGCCTCACCGACATCAAGGAATATCTGCTGCCGCCGCCGTCGAAAGTGTGGACCGAATTCTGGCGGCGCCACGAGCTGGTCACCGCCGGCGCATGGGTCACAACCAGGGAAATTCTTGCCGGTTACGCGCTTGCCGTGGTCGTAAGCATTCCGCTGGCGCTGGCGGTGGCCTATTCGCGCTTCATGGAGCAGGCGGTCTACCCGGTGATCGTATTCCTGCAGATCATTCCGAAGATCGCGATCGCGCCATTGTTCATCATCTGGTTCGGTTTCGGCTTCATGCCCAAGCTCTTGCTGGTGTTCCTGCTGTCGTTCTTTCCGATCGTGGTTTCGAGCATCGCTGGATTCAAGAGCGCCGACCGCGACGTGATGGACTTCGCGCGCACCACCGGCGCCGGCGGCCTGCGCATGTTCCTCAAGATACGGTTGCCGCAGGCGCTGCCGCACATCTTCACCGGATTGAAGGTCGGCGCTGCACTGGCCGCGACCGCGGCGGTGGTCGCCGAATTCGTCGCCTCCGACAAAGGACTCGGCTATCTGCTCCTGCAATATAATGGCCAGCTCGACACGCCGATGGTGTTCGCGACCATCGTGCTGCTGTCGCTGATCGGGCTCATCGTGTACTACGCGGTCGAGGTCGTCGAGCGGCTGGCGATACCGTGGCACGTTTCGCAACAGGCGTCGGCGAAAGACGCGACGCTGTGATCGAGAGTCCGCGCGCAGCTGACGCGACGGGCACCCACCCAAGGAGGAGACGATGAAATTTTCCCGCCTCGCGGCGATTCTGGCAGCCGTCATTGCCGTCATCGCCGCGTCGTTCGCGTACGCCGAGGACAAGGTGTCCTTGCGACTCAACTGGTATCTCGGCGGGTTGCACGTGCCGTTCTACTACGGCAAGGACAAGGGCTACTACGCCGCCGAAGGCATCGACCTTACCATCAACGAGGGCCGCGGCTCGGCGAATACGGTGCAGGTGGTCGCCGCGGGCTCGGACACATTCGGGCTCGCCGATTCGTCGTCCGTGATCCTGACCGCGTCGAAGGGTGCGGACGTCAAGAGCGTGATGTCGCTGCTCAACACGACGGGCTTCTCGGTCGTCTCGCTTGCGGAATCCGGCATCAAGACGCCCAAGGATCTCGAAGGCAGGACGGTCGCCGTCACGCCCGGCGATCCGCTCGGCCAATTGTTGCAGGCGGTTTGCAAAGCCAACAACGTCGACTGCAGCAAGATCGGCATGGTCCAGGTGGATCCCGCGGCCAAGGTAGTCACCGTCCTGGAGAAGAAGGCCGATGCACTTCTCGGTGGAGCGGACGATCAGTACTTTCTGATCAAGTACAAGGGCGCGAACCCGGCCGCCATGCGTTATGCCGACTGGGGCGCGAACATCGTCGGCATGACCATTCTCACCTCGGGCGACACGATCAAGAAGAATCCCGACCTCGTTCGGCGCTTCGTACGCGCCAGCGTCAAGTCGTGGGAAGAAACGAAAAAGAATCCGGGTGCGGCGGTGGATGCCGCGCTCAAGGCCAAGCCCGACTTGAATCGCCAATCGACGCTCGACCAGCTCATGGTCGACATCGATCTCCTGGACTCGAAGAACTCGAAGGGCCGCATCGGCTGGGGCGCGCAGGGAGACTGGGACCAGACGCTCGCCATCCTCAAAAATTATCGCGAACTGCAAACGGACAAGACGTGGACGGCGTTTCACACCAACGAGTTCCTGCCCCGATAGCGGGCGCGATGAGCCTTCGCGTTGCGGGCGACGGTGCAAGCCCGCGCACGGTCGCCGGCATGCGGGCGCCGGCCGCGCCCGGGCGGCCCTATGTCGAGCTTGCCGGCGTCGCCAAGACATATCGGCGAGGCGAACGCGAAACCCACGCCATCGAGCGCTTCGATCTCGCGATCCGCGAAGGCGAATTCCTGACGATCGTCGGTCCGTCGGGATGCGGCAAGAGCACGCTTTTGCGCATCGTCGCGGGGCTCCACCTGGCGAGCGCAGGCGACGTGCGCG
>VBCS01000294.1 GCA_005888955.1 Betaproteobacteria bacterium | reverse complement strand
CGGCTGACTTCCTCGGGGACGATCACGAGCGCCGGGCTGCAGCCGGATCTCTACACGGCCGAGCGCAGCAGCGACGGGCGCCACGAAGCCGCGACTTTCGATTGGGAGTCCGGCATCGTATTGCTCAACGACGACAAGACCGCCGGGCTCGAGCTGCCGACGTTCGACCCCCTGGCGGTGCTCTGGCAATTCTATTTCGCTCCGCCCGACCGGGACGAAGCGGAGTTCAACGTCGCGACGACGCGGCGCGTGTATCACTCGCGCTTCCATCGTACGGGCGTCGAGAGCGTCAAGTTGAGCTTCGGCGAGGTCGACGCCGAGGTCTGGGAGCGCACCGCCGGTGACGGCAACATCACCGCGCGAGTGTGGCTCGCGCCTTCGCTGCATTACGTGATGGTCAAGATGCGACTGTCCAACGGCCGGCTCACCGGCGAGGCCCTGCTCGACAGTATCCGCGTCGACGAGACCGTCGCGCAGCAATGAACACTCGCGCGCGCGCGCTCGCGGCGCTTGCCGACGCGCTGGCCGCGGTGCTGCCGCTCACCGGACCGGCCGACGGCGCGCTCCGCGATTTCTTCCGCGCTCATCGGCAGCTCGGGCAGCACGAGCGCGCGTTCGTCGCCGACGGCGTGTTCGCCGTGCTGCGACGGCGCCGCTCGCTGATCGCATACGCGGCGACGAGCGCGCCGCGCGCGCTGGCGATCGCCGCTGCGTCGCGCGAGCTGGGCTTGAGCCTGCGCGAGCTGGACGATGCCCTGGCGCCGGACGAGCGCGCGTGGGCGCGCGAGCTCAAGGCGCGCAAGCCCGATCTCACCCCGGCCGAGGCTGTCGACCTGCCCGATTGGCTATGGGACGCTCTGGGAAAGGCGATCCCCGCAGAACGCGACGCGCTGGCGCGGGCATGGCTTGCGCCGGCGCCGCTCGATCTTCGAGTCAATCCGTTCAAGACAAGCCGAGACGCCGCGCGCGCCGCGCTGGCCGCGGACGGAATCGATGCGTCGCCGACGCCGTATTCGCCGTTCGGGCTGCGCGTCGCCGGCAAGCCGGCCCTGCAGCGCCATCGATTGTTCCTCGATGGCGCGATCGAGGTCCAGGACGAAGGCAGTCAGCTGCTCTGTTTCCTGGTCGCGCCGAAGCGATCCGAGATGATCGTCGACTTCTGCGCCGGCGCCGGCGGCAAGACGCTGCTGCTGGGCGCGCTCATGCGCTCGCAGGGGCGACTCTACGCCTTCGACGTTTCGCCGCGCCGGCTGGCCAACCTCAAGCCGCGGCTCGCGCGCTCGGGCCTGTCGAACGTACATCCCGTGCGCATCGCCGACGAGCGCGACAATCACGTCAAGCGTCTCGCCGGCAAGATCGACCGCGCGCTCGTCGATGCGCCGTGCAGCGGCTTCGGCACCTTGCGCCGCAACCCCGACCTCAAGTGGCGGCAATCACAATCCGCGATTCGCGAGCTCGCCGCGAAACAGGCACGCCTCGTCGCCGCCGCCGCCGGATTGCTCAAGCCCGGCGGGCGCCTGGTCTATGCGACCTGCAGCGTGCTTCCCGACGAAAACGAGGCGATCGTCGAAGGCTTTCTTTCTGCACACTCCGATTTTGCGCTCGGCGACGCCGCCACCGAGCTCTCCCGCGCCGGCATCGTGCTCGACACGGGACCCATGCTGCGGCTCTATCCTCATCGTCATGGCTGAGACGGGTTTTTCGCGGCGGTGCTGGAGCGGAGCCGATGAACGGCCGCGGCGCCGCCGCACGAACGCTTGTGGTCGCGCTGGCGCTCTCCGTGGCACCGGCCGCGGACGCGGACGCGCCGACTCCACGCCGCTACGCGGCGGCGGGCACGGTCGAGATCGCGTTCACGCCCGGCGACGCCGTCGACAATCTGATCGTCGCCGCGATCGATCGTGCGCAAACGGAAGTCCTCGTGCACGCGTATACCTTTACGCACAGGAAGATCGCGCAGGCGCTGATCAATGCCCGGCGTCGCGGCGTTGCAGTCGCCGTTCTCGCCGATCGCGAGCAGGCGCGCGCCGTACCGCAAAATGTCCTGGCGCAGCTCGCGAGCGGAGGTATCGAAGTCTGGCTCGATGGCAATTTCGCGGCGGCGCACAACAAGGTCATCGTCATCGATGCCGGCCTGCCCCATGCGACGACGATCACAGGCAGCTACAATTTCACCCTGGCCGCACAGCGCAGCAACGCCGAGAACATCGTCGTGCTGCACGATAACGAGCCCGTCGCTCGCGCGTACCGGGATAACTGGCGGCGTCTGAAGGCCGGCGCTACGCCGTGGTCGGAGGACGCGCTGAAGTAACGCGTACGGGCGGGCCGTCCACTGGGTCCCCGCGTGCGCGGGGACGACGACCTCAATTCTCGATACGTTTACGGCGTGCGCCCGAGGGTTCGCGCTACCCGCTCATCCCGGGCTACACTTCGCGCCATGCTGGCGCCGCTGGAACTCGATCGCATTCTGGAAGCACTGGGTACGCCGGCCGGCCTCGTCGACCTGGGCGCCGTCCTCGCGTGCTTCGCCGTCGCGTGGTGGGTCGATCGCCGCGTCCGCCTGGGCAGCGGCGTCGAATCGCGCCTCGCGAAAATCGGCGCGGGCAGCGTCAACCGCGTCATCTTCCCATTGACGGCGCTGCTGTTGCTGCTCGTCGTCCGCGGCGTCCTGATGCGTTGGCATCCTCCTCTGTTCTTTTCCATCGCCATCCCGCTGGTCGTCGCCCTCGCGCTCATCCGCCTGTGCCTGTATGCCTTGCACAGCCTTTTCGGGCCGAGTCGCTTCGTACCGATCTCGG
>VBCS01000292.1 GCA_005888955.1 Betaproteobacteria bacterium | reverse complement strand
GCGCATATTGTCGCGATGGAGGAGATCAGCCGGGCGTCGGGCTCGGTCGGCCTTTCCTACGGAGCGCACTCGAACCTTTGCGTCAATCAGATTCGCCGCAACGGCAACGCCGCGCAAAAGCGGAAATACCTGCCCAAGCTGATCTCCGGCGAGCATGTCGGTGCGCTGGCGATGAGCGAACCCGGCGCGGGATCGGACGTCGTGTCGATGCGCCTGCGCGCGGAGCGCAAGGCAGACCGCTATGTGCTCAACGGCAGCAAGATGTGGATCACCAACGGCCCCGACGCCGACACGCTGGTCGTCTATGCCAAGACCGACGCGCAAGCCGGGCCGCGTGGCATTACGGCATTCCTGGTCGAGAAAGGCATGAAGGGATTCTCGACCGCGCAAAAGCTCGACAAGCTCGGCATGCGCGGATCCAACACCTGCGAGCTGGTGTTCGAGGATTGCGAGTTGCCGGCGGAGAACGTACTCTCCGAGGAAGGGCAAGGAGTCAACGTGCTCATGAGTGGCCTCGACTACGAGCGCGCCGTGCTCGCAGGCGGGCCGCTGGGCATCATGGCGGCGTGCATGGATGTCGTGCTGCCTTACATCCACGAGCGACAGCAGTTTGGCCAGCCGATCGGCGAGTTCCAGCTCATGCAGGGCAAGGTCGCCGACATGTACACGACGATGAACGCGTGCAGGGCGTACGTGTACGCGGTCGGCCAGGCGTGCGACCGCGGCGAAACCACGCGCAAGGATGCGGCCGGCGCGATACTCTATGCGGCGGAAAAGGCGACCTGGATGGCCGGGGAGGCGATCCAGGCGCTAGGTGGCAATGGCTACATCAACGACTATGCCGCCGGTCGGCTGTGGCGCGACGCCAAGTTGTATGAGATCGGCGCGGGCACATCGGAGATACGGCGGATGTTGATCGGCCGCGAACTGTTCAACGAGACGAAGTAACGGGGAACGATCATGGCTCTGGAAATGCGCGAACGCTGCGAGCGCTGCGCGTGGCCGCTCGGCCCTGAGGACGACACTGCATACATCTGCAGCTTCGAGTGCACGTTCTGCGCGACTTGCGCCAATGCGTTGAACGGCATCTGCCCCAACTGCGGCGGCGAGCTGGTGCGCCGGCCGCGGCGCCCGCGCAAGCCGGCAGGCGCGGCTTCGAAGCCGGGCGCATAGCAATGCCAATTTCGGAAGCGGGCACACCGACCAGGGCAGCGGCGATCCAAGAGCGAGATGAGCGAGACGAGGATGCGTAACGACCCTATTGCGATCGTCGGCGCGGCACGGACGCCGATCGGCGGCCTGCAAGGCGACTTTGCGACATTGTCCGCCAACGATCTGGGCGGCGTTGCGATCAAGGCTGCGGTCGAGCGTGCCGGCGTCGCGGCGGACGCCGTCGACCAAGTCATCATGGGATGTGTCTTGCCTGCCGGGCAGGGCCAGGCGCCGGCGCGACAGGCTTCGCTGAAGGCGGGCTTGCCGTTCGTCACGGGTTGCACGACGGTCAACAAGATGTGCGGCTCGGCGATGGAGGCGGCCATGCTGGCGCACGATGCGCTCATCGCCGGCAGCGCAGACATCATTGTCGCCGGCGGCATGGAGAGTATGACCAATGCCCCCTACTTGCTTCCCAAGGCGCGCGGCGGAATGCGCATGGGCCACGGTACCGTATACGACCATATGTTTCTCGACGGCCTCGAGGACGCCTACGACAAGGGCAAATTAATGGGGACGTTCGCGGAAGCATGCGCCGACAAGTATCGATTCAGCCGCGAACAACAGGACGAATTCGCGCTGCGCTCGCTCTCTCGCGCGCGTGGCGCGACCGAAGACGGCTCGTTTCGCTGGGAGATCGCGCCGGTGACCGTTGCGGGTAAGAAAGGCGCGGTCGTGATCGACAAGGACGAGCAGCCGGGCAAGGCGAGCCCGGAAAAGATTCCGACGCTCAAGCCCGCATTCCGGAAAGACGGAACGGTAACGGCCGCGAATTCCAGCTCGATCTCCGACGGCTCCGCGGCGCTGGTATTGATGCGCCGCTCGACGGCCGAGCAAAAAGGATTGCGGCCGTTGGCGCTGATCCTCGACCACGCCACCCACGCCCAGGAACCGAGCTGGTTCGCCACCGCGCCGGTTGGAGCGATGCAGAAGCTCTACGCGAAAGTCGGATGGAAGCCCGGCGAGGTCGACCTCTACGAAATCAACGAGGCCTTCGCCGTCGTGGTCATGGCGGCGATGGCCGAGCACGGGCTGTCGCCCGAAACGGTCAACATCCATGGCGGCGCCTGCGCACTCGGTCATCCGATCGGCGCCTCCGGCGCGCGAATCGTGGTCACGCTGCTCGGCGCGCTGCGCAAGCTCGGCAAGAGGCGGGGAATCGCGAGCCTCTGCATAGGCGGCGGCGAAGCTACCGCCATGGCCATCGAGCTGGTCTGATTCGGCGTGATGGCCGGCAAGATCGTCTTCGAATCGCAGAGCTTCGTCTTATCGAGCGGCGCACGCGCAAACCCGCGCGCTTCGACCAACCCCGCGCAAGAGCGGGCGCGCAGAAGCCCGCTGCCGGTCGTCGTTGGCTGCCCGCGGTCGGGGACCTCGCTCCTGGCGGTGATGCTCGATAGCCACCCGGAGGTGGCGGTTCCTCCCGAGACCGCGTTCATCGGCGCGGTCGCGACGCTGCGGAGCTCGAACGAAGCCGTCCGGCAGAGCTTCTTCGACGCGGTCACCGCAGACCGTATCCCGATTTCCAACTGGTCGGATTTCGGACTCGACAAGGATCTGTTGTGGCGCCGGCTCGAGGCGATCGATCCGTTTACCGTCACCGCCGGGCTGCGCGCCTTTTACGCCATGTACGCCGAGGGCGAAGGCAAACCGCGTTACGGCGAGAAAACGCCAGGCTACGTGTTCATGATGCCCCAGATCGCAGCCCTCCTGCCGGAGGCGCACTTCATTCATTTGATCCGCGATCCGGGCGACACCGTGCTCTCCTGGCGTAAGACCTGGTTCGCTCCCAGCCAGGACTTGCGCGTGCTCGGCGAAGTGTGGAGAAACAATGTGGAAACCGGTCGCCGTGCGGCGAATCTCGTGCGACGCTATGTCGAAGTCCGGTTCGAGGAACTGGTGCTCCATCCGGAGCGCGAGCTCAAGCGCCTGTGCGAATACCTTTCGTTGCCCTGGGATCCGGTCATGCTCGACTACGGGCCCCAGGGTGCGGCGCGCGTCGAGCGCCTGCAGGGACGCCTGCATGCACGCGGTCCAATGATCCCTCGCGAAGAGCGAACTCGGATTCACGCCAACCTCACCCGCGCCCCCGATGCGACCCGGCTCGACGTGTGGCGGCGCGAGATGACTGCGGCGGAACGCAGCGTCCTCGAAGATGCCGCGGGCCCGCTGGTCCGCGAACTGGGCTACGCGGCCTGAAGCTGGCACTAGCGCAATCGCGGGTGGATGACAGATGCTACTCTCCGAGTCGCAACGGCTGATCCGCGACACGATGCGCAGCTTCGCCCGCGAGCGGCTCGCGCCATTTGCCGCGGAGTGGGATCG
>VBCS01000293.1 GCA_005888955.1 Betaproteobacteria bacterium | reverse complement strand
CGACGGAACGGCTGCTGCTGCGCTCGACCGGGCGCGGTGCGAGCATGGCCCAAGTCGCCGCCGAGGCCGGCCTCGCCAAAGGCACGGTCTATCTGTACTTCTCGAGTAAAGAAGAACTGCTGCTCGCGCTGTTCGAACGCAATATCGACAGCTTTTTCGCCGCGTTGACCGGCATGCTTGAGGGATCGGCACCGCTGGGCATCGATCCTATCCTGGCGCTCATTCAGCGGAGGATGCTCGAGCCTCCGCTGTTACTGCCGCTGGCCGGTCGCTGCCTCGGATGGTTCGGCCAGAGCGTGCCCATCGAGGCGGCGCGGGCGTTCAACGAAGGGATGGCCGGGCGGCTCGAGCGCGCCGGGCTCGGGCTCGAACGGCATTTCCACGCGCTGCGGACCGGTGACGGTGTCGCGCTGTTGCGCCATAGCTATGCGCTCATCCTCGGTTTCTGGCAGACGAGGCAAGGCGCTGTGACACCATGCGCGCCGCGTCCGTCGGGTACCGCGATCGACGATCACGCGGCGGCGTTCGCGCGAAGCTGCGCGCAGGATCTCGAGCGCGCGCTCCGCGCGCTGTGGGAAGGCACGCTTTATCGCGAGGGGTCGCGTGCGGCGCGGCGTGCGCCAAAGGCGCGAAGCGACGTCGCAGTATAATGACCATTCCAGCGTGAACTTCGGACCGGCGCTACGCGACTCATGACATCGCCTCACCTGCACGCCGTCGACGCGCGCGATGCGCAGGCCGCCACGCCGACCGCGACGCGGCCGATCCCCGAGATCATCGCCGAGCTCAAGGCGGGGCGCATGGCCGTGCTCGTCGACGAAGAGGACCGCGAGAACGAAGGCGATCTGATCGTAGCCGCGGATTGCGTCACTCCCGACGTGATCAACTTCATGGCCAAGCACGGGCGGGGTCTGATTTGCATGCCGATCACGGAGGCACGCGCACGAGCGCTCAATCTCGCGCCGATGACGGCGGTGAATCGATCGGTGCATGGGACCAACTTCACCGTCTCGATCGAAGCAGCACAGGGCGTGACCACGGGCATTTCGGCGGCGGACCGCGCGCATACGATTCGCGTGGCATGCGCGCCCGACGCAAAGCCGCAGGATATTGTTCATCCCGGTCATGTCTTTCCCCTCGTGGCGCAGCAGGGCGGCGTGCTGGCGCGCGCCGGTCACACCGAAGCGTGCTGCGATCTCGCGCGGCTGGCGGGGCATTCGCCGGCTGCGGTGCTGTGCGAGATCATGAACGATGACGGCACGATGGCGCGGTTGCCGGACCTCGTGGAGTTTGCACGGCAACATGCGCTCAAGATCGGCGCGATCGTCGATCTGATCCATTACCGCAGCCAGACCGAGCGGCTGATCGAGCGCGTTGGCGAACGGCCGATACGCACGGCCGAGGGCGATTTTCGCCTTGTCACTTTCCGCGACAAGCTGACCGACGCGACGCACCTCGCGCTGACGCGCGGACAGATCGTGCCCGAGCGCGAAACGCTGGTGCGCGTCCACGAGCCGCTGTCCGTCGTCGATCTGCTCGATTACGGCAGCCGCACGCACTCGTGGACGATTCCCGCGGCTCTGGCGGCGATCGCGCGCACGGAGTGCGGCGTGCTGGTGCTGCTGCATCGCCCGGAATCCGCACAGGAATTGCGCCAGCGGGCGGTCGCCGACCAGCCCGCGGCGGAAACCCGCATGGATCTGCGCAACTATGGCATCGGCGCGCAGATCCTTCGCGATCTCAATGTTGGCAGGATGCGGCTGCTGGCGCGGCGGCGCAAGATGCCGAGCATGGCGGGCTTCGGGCTGGAGGTCACGGGCTACGACGACGTGTCCGCCGCGAGTCGGTCGTCGCCGCGATGAATTCGCACCCGCGCCTTTAAACGTCGCCACGGCACTGATAACGATCGCGTTTTCTCCGGACTCATGGCCATTCGCAGAATCGCTTCCAATACGCGTGCCGAGCATATGCGCGTCGGCATCGTGCTCTCCAGGTTCAACGCCGAGATAGGCGAGGTTCTCCTGAAAGGCGCGCTGCGCGCGCTCAACGAAGCCGGCGTTGCGGAATCCGCGATCGCGGTCGTCACGGTGCCCGGTGCGTTGGAGACGCCGCTCGCGCTGCAGCGCATGGCGCAGACGGGCGATTACGATGCGCTGGTCGCGCTCGGCGCCGTGATTCGCGGGGAGACGTATCACTTCGAAATCGTCGCCAACGAATCGGCGGCCGGCGTGGCAAGCGTGCAGCTCGAATTCGGCATTCCGATCGGCAACGCCATTCTGACGACCGACACCGACGACCAGGCGAAGGCGCGTGCGGACGCGAAGGGCCACGATGCAACGCTGGCGGCGCTGGAGATGGCCAACGCGCTTACCGCGATCGATGACGAGTGATGAAGAGCGGCCGTCGGCGCGCCCGCGAGTTCGCGTTGCAAGGGCTTTATCAATGGCTGCTGGCCGGGACGGCTCCGAATGTCATCCGCACGCAGCTCGCCGAATCCGGCGGGTTTGCCAAGTGCGACACGGAATTCTTCGACGAACTCTGGCTTGGCGTCACGGGCGAGTTCGATACGCTTGTCGCCGGGTTTGCGCCCTACCTTGACCGCGCGCCGGGGCAGTTGTCGCCGATCGAGAAAGGCGTCCTGGCGATAGGGGCCTGGGAATTGCTGCGAGCACCCGACATCCCTTATCGCGTGGCCATCAACGAAGCGGTCGAGCTCGCCAAGGCGTACGGTGGCACCGACGGCTACAAGTACGTCAACGGGGTGCTCGACAAGCTGGCTGCACAGACCCGCGCGACCGAGATCGGCGCACGACGGATCGCGACCTGACAGTCGCACCGACGCAGACCGACCATAGAGCGCGTCCGCGCGCTTCACTAGGTCAGACGCTCCCATGGAGGCGCTCTCCGAATTCGAACTGATCGACCGCTTCTTTCGCCGTCCCGCGCGCCATGCCGTGCTCGGTGTAGGCGACGATGCGGCGCTGCTTGCGCCGACGTCGGGCTGCGAGCTGGCCGTATCGGTGGACATGCTGGTTGCGGGAAGACATTTTTTTGCCGACGTCGATCCCGAGGCACTCGGGCATAAGGCGCTTGCAGTGAACCTGTCCGACATGGCGGCCATGGGTGCCAGCCCTCGCTGGGCGTTGCTTGCGGGCGCGTTGCCGAACGCAGATGCGGCGTGGGTTGGCGCGTTCGCGCGCGGTTTCTTCGCGCTTGCCGATGCGTACGGCGTGGATTTGGTCGGCGGTGATACGACCAAGGGTCCGCTCAATCTCTGCGTGACGATCCTGGGCGAGGTGCCGGCGGGACAGGCGTTGCGCCGGCGCGGCGCCCGTCCGGGTGACGCGGTCTTTGTCTCCGGCAGGTTAGGCGATGCCGCGCTCGCTCTCGCGCATCATCGGCACCGCGTGATCCTTGCCGCCGACGAGCTTCCCCAATGTGAACGAGCACTGCTGCGGCCGGCGCCACGGGTCGAGCTCGGAGATCGCTTGCGCGGCATCGCGACCGCCGCCATCGATATTTCCGATGGCCTCGTCGGCGATCTCGGTCACATTCTCGATGCTTCGGGCGTGGGCGCAACCCTCGAGCTCGCGGCGCTGCCTCGTTCCGCAATCCTGAATCAGCGTCTCGCCGGAGATGAACGCGGCTTGGCGCTCGATTGCCTGCTGGCGGGCGGCGACGACTATGAGCTGTGCTTTACTGCACCGGCGCGCGCGGCCGCGGACATCGGCACGTTGGCGGAGCAACTCGACCTCGCGCTCACGCGCATCGGCGGCATCGAAGAGCGCGGGGGACTGCTCGTACGCGACGAAAACGGCCAGGCATTGCAAACCTTGCCGGCGGCATTCGATCATTTCCGCGGCTGAGGAAGCTAACCCGATGCGGAAAGCGCCATCGCTCAGGTTTCTGTTTTCGCATCCCGCGCACTTCATCGCTTTGGGGTTCGGCGCTGGCCTATCGCCAATCGCGCCGGGCACGGTCGGGACGCTCGTCGCGCTCCCGCTCGCCGCATTGTTGCGGGCCTTTACCGATGATCTCGGATTCATACTCATCGTCGCTGCGTCGTTCGCGATCGGGGTCTGGGCCGCGGATCGAACCGGACGCGACCTCGGCGTCGCGGACCACTCCGCGATCGTATGGGACGAGATTGCCGCGTTCCTGCTCGTGCTTTTTTTCGTGGGCGCGGATCCATTGCGCGAGGCTTTCGCGTTCCTGCTGTTCCGCGTATTCGATGTCGTCAAGCCGCCGCCGGCAAGACTCATCGATCGCGAATGGCATCACGGTTTCGGCGTCATGGCGGACGATATCGTCGCCGGGTTCTACGCCCTTTTGGTTTTCGCGTTCTGGCAGCGTGTATTCGCGTGAAGGTCGACGGGCGCGAACCGGGGTGGGCGAGCGAGCGCCGCATCGAAGAACGGGCGCTGAACGCTTCGGGAGCGTTCCAGTCGCTGGTGTACGACGGATGGCTCCTCGGCTACCGGCCCGGACCGACCAAGCGGCTGCGCTGCGTCAATCCGTTCTATCCCTCGACGCTGCCGCTGGAAAAGAAAGTGCTGCATTGCATCTCGTTCTATGCCGCGGCGCGGCTGCCGGCGATATTCCGGCTTCTGCCGTTCTCCGAGCCATCGACGCTCGACGCGTGGCTCGAGCGCAACGGCTGGGCAGCGTTCGAGCGCACGCTGGTGCTTCGGTGCAGCCTCGCGGAGCTGGCAGAGTCGCCGCACTCCAACGAACCCGTCACGATTATCGATCCGCCCGCGTGGGAGCCCCTTGTAGCGGAGCTGCTCGATATCGCGCCCGATGCCCTGCCGCGTTTCATCGAGCGTGCCACCGGTTATCCGCTGCCGCATGCCGGTGCGCTGATCCGGCGCGACGGCGAGGTCGTCGCTTGCGGGGTGCTCAAGCTCGAAGACGACCACGCGGGACTGTTTGCGCTCAAAACCGCGGCGGCCTGGCGCGGCCGCGGTCTCGGCCGCGCCGTAGTCGCGGCTCTGCTCGGCGAGGCACGACGGCGAGGCGCAGCGACCGCGTATCTGCAGGTTACGGCCGACAATGGTCCGGCGCTCGCGCTCTATCGGCGATTCGGCTTCATCACGGCGTACGAGTACTGGTATCGTGCCCGTGACGGCGAGCAGCACTGACGGCGGCGAATCTCCCGATGCGGATCGACGATGAGCTCTATCGGCTGGCGATCGCGCTCGGTCGCGCCGCGCTGGAGCGCAAGGTGCGCATCGCCACCGCCGAGTCGTGCACCGGGGGCCTAGTCGCGGGCGCCATCACGGCCGTGGCCGGTAGCTCGGATTGGTTCGACTGCGGCTTCATAACGTATTCGAATGACGCGAAGATCGGGCAGCTTGCCGTGCCACCGAGGACGATCGAGCAGTTTGGCGCCGTCAGCGAAGAAACCGCGCTGGCGATGGCGGAAGGCGCGCTTGGCGCGAGCCGTGCCCAATGGGCAGTCGCAGTGACCGGTATCGCGGGCCCGGCGGGCGGCACCCTGGACAAACCGGTGGGAACGGTCTGTTTTGCCTGGCTGGGACCAGGGGTTGCCAAGGCTTCCCGCATCCGCCTCAGCGGTGACCGAGCCGGTATTCGCCGGGAGTCGGTTCGCATCGCCCTGGAAGGGATTCTCGACCGCTTGGCCTAGGCCGTCGGAGACTGTATCGAACGATCGTTCTATGCCATAATCAGCCCATCCCACCTTGAATGATCGGGGTTAAGCGATGAGCACGGCGGTCTCGAGCAGTGGCAACATCGGCAAATCCAATGGAATGAGCGCAATGGACGACAACAAGAGCAAGGCTCTCGCCGCCGCTCTGGCGCAGATCGAGAAACAGTTCGGCAAGGGCTCGATCATGAAAATGGGCGAGGCCCGGGTGCAGAGCGACCTCTCCGTCGTCTCGACGGGCTCGCTGGGACTCGACATCGCGCTGGGTGTCGGCGGGCTGCCGCGCGGCCGCGTGGTCGAAGTCTACGGGCCGGAAGCGTCCGGCAAGACGACGCTCTGCCTGCAGGTCGTGGCACAGGTGCAGAAAGCGGGCGGCACCGCAGCCTACATCGACGCCGAGAACGCGCTGGACCCCGTCTACGCCGGCAAGCTCGGCGTCAACGTCGGCGAGATGCTCATTTCGCAGCCCGATACGGGCGAGCAGGGGCTCGAGATCGCCGATATGCTGGTGCGCTCGGGAGGCATCGACATCATCGTCATCGACTCGGTTGCCGCGCTGGTCCCGAAGGCCGAGATCGAAGGTGAGATGGGCGATCAGCTTCCGGGCCTTCAGGCGCGCTTGATGAGCCAGGCGCTGCGCAAGCTCACCTCGAACATCAAGCGTGCCAACGTGCTCGTCATCTTCATCAACCAGATCCGCATGAAGATCGGGGTCATGTTCGGCAATCCGGAGACGACGACCGGCGGTAATGCGCTCAAATTCTACGCGTCGGTGCGACTGGATATCCGGCGCATCGGATCGATCAAGCGCGGCGATGAAGTCGTCGGCAACGAGACCCGGGTCAAGGTCGTGAAAAACAAGATTGCGCCGCCGTTTCGCGAGGCGCTGTTCGACATTCTCTACGGCGAGGGCATCTCGCGCGAGGGCGAGATGATCGAGCTCGGCGTCGCGCAGAACATCATCGAGAAATCCGGCGCCTGGTACGCGTACCACGGCGAGAAGATCGGGCAGGGCAAGGACAACACGCGCGATTATTTGAAGGAGCATCCGGAGCTTGCCGCCGAGATCGAGGCGAAAATCCGCGCCGCAGTCGGCGTTCCGGCGCCGGGCGCGCCGCGCGCTGGCGCGGCAGCCGACGAATAGGCTCCCAAGGAGCCTGTCGGGCTTGCTCTCACGTATGCGTTGCTGGCCAAACGGCGATGAATGCAAGGCGCTCGGCGCAGCGAATAGCTTGGCCTATTCGCAAGCCGAGCAACGCCGCAGGCGCGCCGTTTGGCCGCTTACGTGAGGTCGGCTCCCGTTTCGCTTCGGGCACAGGCGATCCGGCTGCTGGCGCGCCGCGAGTATGCGCGCTCGGAGCTCGAGCATCGCCTTATCGCGAAAGGAGCGCCACGAAACGAAGTTGGCTTCGTGCTCGATGAGTTGATCGCGCAGGGTTATCTGTCGGACGCACGCTACGCGCGGACGATGGCGACGCAGAAGGCCGCCGGCGGCTACAGTCGCAGGAGGATCGCGGAAGCATTGAAAGCCAAAGGCATCGCCCGTACCGACATCGAGCGGGCCTTGGTCGAAGCGGAAGCCGATGACGGAGAGGCATTGCGCGCGCTGTGGCAGCGCCGCTTCGGTAAACCGCCTATCGACGAGCGGGAGAAGGCGCGGCAGGTGCGGTTCCTGCAAGCGCGCGGGTTTGCCCTTTCGGCGATATTCAAGCTCCTCCGGGAGGCCCCCGACACCACCGGAGCCTAACACCGGCCGTACTGCGGGCGATATGCTAAGATATTGATTTTGAACCATCACTGCACTTTGGCAGTCGGCTTCGCGCAGGCGCCCAGCATCGATCCATCATGCAAGTTGCAGCCATCCGCCGCCAGTTTCTCGATTATTTTGCCGAGCGGGGCCACACGATCGTGCCCTCCGCATCGCTGGTGCCGGCCAACGATCCGACGCTGCTTTTCACCAACAGCGGCATGGTGCAGTTCAAGGAGGTCTTCCTCGGTACGGACCAGCGCAGCTACGTGCGCGCCGCGGACGTGCAGCGGTGCCTGCGCGCCGGGGGCAAGCATAACGATCTCGAGAACGTCGGCTACACGGCTCGCCATCACACGTTCTTCGAGATGCTGGGAAATTGGTCGTTCGGCGATTACTTCAAGCGCGAAGCGATCCGGTATGCATGGGAGCTCCTGACCGAGGTCTACGGGCTGCCCGCTGAAAAGCTCTGGGTCACGGTGTATCAGACCGACGACGAAGCCTACGACGCATGGGCCGGCGACGTCGGTGTGCCGCGCGAGCGCGTCGTGCGCATCGGGGACAACAAGGGCGCGCCGTATGCCTCGGACAACTTTTGGCAGATGGCCGACACCGGTCCCTGCGGACCATGCAGCGAGATCTTCTACGACCATGGGCCGGAGGTCGCGGGTGGCCCGCCCGGATCGGACGCCGCCGAAGGCGATCGCTACGTCGAGATCTGGAACCTGGTCTTCATGCAATTCAACCGCGACGAGAAGGGTGTTTTGACGCCGTTGCCGAAGCCCTGCGTCGACACCGGCATGGGGCTCGAGCGGCTTGCCGCGGTGCTCCAGGGCGTCCACAGCAACTACGACATCGATCTGTTCCGGGATCTGATCGCGACGGCGGCAAAGCTGACCGGCGCGGCGGACCTGACCTCGCCCTCGCTCAAGGTCATCGCCGATCACATCCGCGCGTGCGCGTTCCTGATCGTTGACGGCGTGATCCCGAGCAACGAAGGCCGCGGCTACGTGTTGCGGCGTATCGCCCGCCGCGCGATCCGTCATGGGTACAAGTTCGGCCAGACCAAGCCCTTCTTCGCCAAGCTCGTTCCCGAGCTCGCGCATCTGATGGGCGACGCGTATCCCGAGCTGCCGCTGAAGCAGGATCAAGTAATTCGCGTGCTGCAGACCGAGGAGGAGCGATTCGCGGAGACGCTCGAGCACGGAATGAGAATCCTCGACGCAGCGCTCGCGCAGGCAACGGCAAGAGGCAGCAAGACATTGCCGGGACTCACGGCGTTCGCGCTCTACGATACCTTCGGCTTCCCGCTCGACCTCACCGCAGACGTCTGCCGCGAGCGCGGAATCACCGTCGACCAGGCGGGATTCGACGCGGCGATGGAAAAGCAACGCGAGCGCGCACGCGCCGCCTCGACCTTCAAGATGGCCGATGGCCTGGAGTACCGCGGCGCGAAGACGATTTTCGACGGATACGACACACTGGCGGAGGAAGCACGCGTGGTCGCGCTGTATCGCGACGGGAGCCCCGTCGACGCGCTCTCGACCGGGCAGAACGGCGTCGTAGTCCTCAACCGCACACCTTTCTATGCGGAGTCGGGCGGCCAGGTCGGCTATCGCGGCGAGCTGTCAAAAGATGGCGCCTGCCTCACCTTGTTCGCGGTGCACGATACCCAGAAGATCCAGCCCGACGTCTTCGGCCATCACGGCGAGGTGAAGACCGGCGAGCTCAAAGTCGGCGACACCATCGCGGCCAAGGTCGACGGCCACGCGCGCGCCCGCGCGGCATGGAACCATTCGGCCACGCATCTGATGCATTCGGCGTTGCGCAAGGTGCTAGGAGACCACGTCACGCAGAAAGGCTCGCTCGTCGATCCACACCGCACGCGTTTCGACTTCTCTCATCCGCAGCCGATGACCGACCAAGAAATCCGCACGGTCGAATCGCTGGTGAATCGTGCGATCCGGGCGAATTATCCGGTCGAAGCGCGGATCATGCCTTACGACGATGCGCTCAAGTCGGGCGCAATGGCGCTGTTCGGAGAGAAATACGGCGACGAAGTACGCGTGCTGACGATGGGCGATTTCTCGACCGAGCTTTGCGGCGGCACGCACGTCAAGCGCACCGGCGACATCGGGTTTTTCAAGATCGTATCCGAATCGGGCGTAGCCGCGGGCATCCGCCGCGTCGAAGCGGTCACCGCCGAAGGGGCTCTTGCGTATGCACACGAGACGGAAGCGCGGCTCGCCGAAGCTGCGCGCGCGCTGAAGGCGCCGGTGACCGAAGTGCCGGCGAAGATCGCGCAGGTCCTCGATAACGTGAAGGCGCTGGAAAGGGAGCTCGCGCGGCTGAAGGCTAGGCTCGCCTCGAGCCAGGGCGGCGATCTGGCGGCGCAGGCAGTTGAGGTGAACGGCGCGCAAGTGCTCGCCACTACGATCGAGGGTGCCGACGCCAAGGTGTTGCGAGAGACGCTCGATCAGCTCAAGGGCAAGCTGAAGTCGGCGGCGATCGTGCTGGGCTCGACCGAAGGCGGCAAGGTGACGCTGATCGCCGGTGTGACGTCTGATCTGACGAACCGCATCAAGGCCGGCGATCTCGTCAATCACGTCGCGACGCAGGTCGGAGCCAAGGGCGGCGGACCGCCCGACATGGCTCAGGCCGGCGGGACCAATCCGGCGGGCCTGCCGGCGGCTCTGCAATCCGTGCGCTCGTGGGTCGCAGCGCGATTGCAATGACGCT
>VBCS01000045.1 GCA_005888955.1 Betaproteobacteria bacterium | reverse complement strand
CGCGCGCGCGCTCGCCCATGTCATCAACATCCTCGATCCCGACGTGATCGTGCTCGGCGGCGGCATGTCGAACGTGCAGCGACTTTACGCCAACGTGCCAGGGCTGTGGCTGCCGTGGGTGTTTTCCGACCGCGTGGATACGCGTCTGGTGAAGCACCGCTACGGCGATTCGAGCGGCGTAAGAGGGGCGGCTTGGCTGGGCGGCGGGTAGGTGTGAATTCATTCGCACACTGCACTCGCACCGCGGCCGAATGAATTCGGCTCTACGACAGGCCTGCGCTACATATTCGAATAATTCGGGCCGCCTCCGCCCTCCGGCGTCACCCAGTGGATGTTCTGTTTCGGGTCCTTGATGTCGCAGGTCTTGCAATGCACGCAATTCGGCGCATTGATCTGCAAGGTTGCTCCGGGCCGTCGTAGAGCGCGAGATTGACACTGACTGCGATCGATGGATCGCGCAGCTGCAGATGCACGGGCTGATTCTCCTCGTGATTGGTGTTGGACACGAAAACCGAGGAGAGCTTGTCGAAGGTCAGCACGCCGTCGTATTTGGGATATTCGATCTTCGGCATTTCCGCCGCGGGCTTGAGCGTCTCGTGATCCGCTTTGCCATGGCGCAGAGTCCAGGCGACCAGCGCGCCCAGGCCCAGATCGTTGAGCCACATGTGCAAGCCGCCATGCAGCGTGCCGAGCCACAAGCCCCACTTGAGCCCGGGCTTGACGTTGCGCACCTTGTACAGGTCTTCGTACACCCACGAATGGCGCAACGCCTCCGGATACGCGGCCAGTTCGTCGCGCGTGCGACCTTCGCCGAGCGCAGCAAACGCTGCTTCGGCGCCCAGCATCCCGGTTTTCATGGCGTTGTGCACGCCCTTGATCCGCGGCACATTGAGAAATCCCGCAGCGTCGCCGATCAGCGCACCACCGGGGAAGACCAGCTTGGGAATCGATTGCAGCCCGCCTTCGTTGATCGCCCGAGCGCCGTAACCGATGCGCTTGCCGCCCTCGAACGTGCCGCGGATCGCGGAATGTGTCTTGAAGCGCTGGAACTCGTCGAAAGGCGAGAGATGCGGATTCTCGTAGCTGAGATGCACGACGAATCCCACCGCGACCAGATTGTCCTCCAGGTGATAGATGAACGAGCCGCCTCCGGTCCGGGAGTCGAGCGGCCAGCCTTGCGTGTGAACGACGAGCCCGCGCTGGTGCTTGTCCGGCGCGACCTGCCACAGCTCCTTGAGGCCGATGCCGTATTTCTGCGGATCGACGCCGTCGCGCAGGTTGAATCGCGCCATCAGCTCCTGCGACAGCGAGCCGCGGCAGCCCTCGGCAAGCAGCGTGTATTTTGCGTGCAGCTCCATGCCGGGCTGGTACTCGGGCTTGTGCGAGCCGTCCCGGGCGACGCCCATGTCGCCTGTCGCCACGCCGCGGACCGCGCCACGCTCGTCGTAGAGAGCTTCCGCTGCAGGAAACCCGGGATAGATCTCGACGCCAAGCGTCTCCGCCTGGCTGCTAAGCCAGCGGCAAACGTTGCCGAGGCTCACGATGTGGTTGCCGTGATTGTTCATCAACGGCGGCAACATCCAGTTCGGAATGCGAAACGCCTTCTCGGGCGCGAGCACCATGAAGCGGTCTTCGGTAACCGGTGTGTTCAGCGGCGCATTCTTGGCTTGCCAGTCGGGGATCAACTCGTTGAGCGCGCGCGGATCGATCACTGCGCCCGAAAGAATATGCGCTCCGACCTCGGAGCCTTTTTCGAGCACACAGACGCTGACCTCGCGCCCCGCCTCCGCGGCGAGCTGCTTCAAGCGAATCGCGGCCGACAGACCCGAGGGCCCGCCGCCGACGATGACGACATCGTATTCCATGACTTCGCGTGGCACGAACCGTTCCTCCAGCTTTCGGCGTAGCTATTATAATTGCGTTTCTCCGCCTGCCCTCCCGATGAGTCGAAATCGCAAGCTGGTGCATACCGTCGTCGTGCCGATTCGGTGGGGCGACATGGACGCGATGGGCCACGTCAACAACACGGTATATTTTCGCTACATGGAGCAGGCCCGGGTGGACTGGACCCATGCCTTCGCGCGGCGTCTCGGCCGCGTCGCATATGCCGGCGACGGGCCGTTGATCGTCAATGCGAGCTGTACATTTTTCGCGCCGCTGACGTATCCGGGCAAGGCGGAGGTCAGGATGTTTCTCGGAGTGCCGGGGCGCACGAGCGTGGAGAGCTATTACGAGATCTGGATGGACGGCAAAAAATATGCCGACGGCGCTGCGAAACTGGTCTGGGTCGACATGAAAACAACACGGCCCGTCCCGCTGCCCGAGTCGTTGCAGGCGCTTCTCGACGTAGCCGAGACAGCGCCGTCTCCGACACCCGCCAATGCGAAGCCATCATGAGCGCACCGTTGTGGCAACCTTCTCCGGACCGGGTCGCCCACGCCAACCTGACCACGTTCGCGGCGCGCGTCACCGCGAAGCACGGCGTCGTGTTGCCGGATTACACCGCGCTGTTCCGGTGGTCCACGGACGAGCCCGAAGCGTTTTGGCGCGAGGTCTGGAACGATGCCGGCATCGTCGGCGATTCCGGCAGCCGCACGCTCGTCGACGCCGACAAGATGCCCGGCGCGCGCTGGTTCCCGGACGCGCAGCTCAACTTCGCCGAAAATCTGCTTAAAGGTCGCTCGCAGGACGACACCGGTGATGCACTCGTGTTCTGGGGCGAAGACAAGGTCAAGCGCCGCCTCTCCAACGCCGAACTTGTCGCCGGCGTGTCGCGCGTAGCGCAGGGTCTTCGGGCGGCGGGCGTGCAGAAGGGCGACCGCGTCGCCGCGTATACGCCGAACACGCCCGAGGCGATCATTGCGATGCTCGCCAGTGCGAGCCTCGGTGCCATCTGGTCGTCCGCGTCTCCGGACTTCGGCGTGCAGGGTGTGGTCGACCGTTTCGGCCAGATCGAGCCCAAGGTGCTCTTCACCGTCGACGGCTATTGGTACAACGGCAAGCCACAGCCCGTCCTCGACAAGCTCGCCGCGATCGTCAAGCGCCTGCCGACGGTCCAGCGCGTCGTCGTGGCGCCCTACTTGCACGGGTCAACCGCTGCGGCAAGCGGTATCGCGGATGTGCCGCGTGCGGTCGGCTGGGACGATTTCGTCGCTCCCTTCACCCCTGCCCCGATCGCCTATGAGCATCTGCCGTTCGATCAACCGCTGTTTATCCTGTACTCGTCGGGGACGACGGGCGTGCCCAAGTGCATCGTGCACGGCGCGGGCGCAACGCTGCTGCAGCATGTCAAGGAGCATCGGCTGCATTCCGACATCAAGCCGGGCGATCGCTTGTTCTATTTCACCACCTGCGGCTGGATGATGTGGAATTGGCTCGCGTCGGGACTCGCCTCCGGGGCGACGCTCTTGCTCTACGACGGATCGCCGTTCCTGCACCAGGGCAGGATCATCTGGGACTTCGCCGACGCGGAGCGGATGACCCATCTCGGGACTTCGGCCAAGTACATCGACGCGATCAAGAAGATTGCGCTCGTTCCGCGCAAGGATTACGCACTCTCGTCCCTGCGCGCGATTCTGTCGACGGGCAGTCCGCTGGCGCCCGAAGGCTTCGACTACGTCTACGAATGCGTCAAGAACGACGTGTGCCTGTCGTCCATCTCGGGCGGCACCGACATCATTTCCTGTTTTGCGCTCGGCTGCCCGACGCGCCCCGTCTGGCGCGGCGAGCTCCAATGCCGGGGCCTGGGCATGAAGGTCGACGTGTACGACGAGAACGGCAAGCCGGTGCGCCGGCAAAAGGGCGAGCTCGTCTGCACCGCGCCGTTTCCGTCGATGCCGCTCGGCTTCTGGAACGATGACGACGGCGCGAAGTATCGCGCCGCGTACTTCGAGCGCTTTCCCGGCATCTGGTGCCACGGCGACTGGGTCGAGCTCACCGCGCACGACGGCATGATTATCTACGGACGCTCGGATGCCACGCTCAATCCCGGCGGTGTGCGCATCGGCACGGCCGAGATTTACCGCCAGGTCGAACAGCTCGACGAGATCGTCGAGAGCATCGTCATCGGCCAGGATTGGCCGCCGGGCGAGGTGGGCGACGTGCGTGTCGTGCTGTTCGTCCGCTTGCGCGACGGCGTCGCGCTCGACCAGGCATTGATCGACCGCATCAAGCAGCAGATCCGCGCCAACACCACGCCGCGCCACGTACCGGCGAAGGTCGTGCAGGTCAGCGACATCCCTCGCACCAAGAGCGGCAAGATCGTCGAGCTGGCGGTGCGCAATGTCGTGCACGGCGAGCCGGTCAAGAATGTCGAGGCGCTGGCCAATCCCGAGGCGCTCGAAGAATTCAGGGATCGCGACGAGTTGAAGAGTTGATCCACGACGACACGGTAGATGCATCGATCATCCCGATCGATGCCTGATCCATGCTGCTCGCCATCGAGCTCCCGAAGGAATGAATTTCCTCGCCATCGTGATCGCGCTGGCGCTGGAGCAATGGCGGACGTTTCGCTGGCGCGGCGGCGTGCAGCGCGCATTTGTCCGCTACGCGCGGGTGCTTGAACAGCGCTTCAATGCCGGGACCGCGCAGCAGGGCGCAATCGCAGCCGCACTGGCGCTGGTGCCTCCAGTGGCGATCGCCGCCGCTGGATATTGGGCGCTCGAAGTATTGCACCCGCTGCTCGCGCTCGTCTGGAACGTCTTCATCCTTTACCTGCTGGTCGGATTCCGCCATTTCAGTCATGCGTTCTCGGCGATCGCCGACGCGCTCAAGGCGGGCGATGTGATCGCCGCCCGCCGGCGCCTTGCTGCCTGGCGCGGCATCGAGGCCAGCGCGGTGACCGCGGAGGAGATCCCGAAACTGGCGATCGAGCAGGGGCTGGAAGATTCGTACCGGCACGTCTTCGGAACGCTGTTCTGGTTTCTCGTGTTACCCGGACCCGTGGGCGCCGTGCTCTATCGCCTGACCGTGCTGCTCGCCGAGCGCTGGCGCGGCGATGCCGTCACACCGATGGGTCACGAGCTCGGCCAATTCGGCCGGCCGCTGGCGAGGCTGCTGTTCTGGCTCGACTGGGCGCCGGTTCGGCTCACCGCAGTGACCTTCGCCATCGTCGGCGATTTCGAGGACGCGATTTATTGCTGGCGAACGCAGGCCAAGGCATGGCGCTCGCTGCACGACGGAATCCTGCTCGCCAGCGGCGCGGGTGCGCTCGGCGCGCTGATCGGCGGGGCGGTGACCGGGCCGACGGGCGAGCCCGAATTCCGCCCCGAGTTGGGCCTGGGCGAGGCCGCGGAC
>VBCS01000291.1:2516-3621 GCA_005888955.1 Betaproteobacteria bacterium | reverse complement strand
ACATGCTGATGTGGACCAGCATTCTCGAGGGCCGCGACGGTCTGGGCGAAGATCTCGACTTCGTGTATTTCGCAGGGCCACAGGATTTCGCGCGCGTGTTCGAGCTCGATGGCAGCGCGGACATGGCCCGGATCGACGCGTACTTCGACAAGCGGCTCAAGGCGGATCCGGATCTGGAGAAAGCGGTGCAGGGCGGCCTCACCAAGTCCGCCTTTCGCAATTACTACGCGCTCAAGGCCTCGTCCGCGTTCAGCCGCGGCGCGCACGACGAGTGGAACATCATTCGCCTGGTCAACGAGCGGCGGCGCAACGACAGCCGCCTTGGCATCGGCAATCAACTACCCGTCCTGTTCGACGGCCGCAGCGTCCCGGCCGCCGATGCGGAGGCGGCGGTGTCCGAAGGCTACGTCGGCAAGTGCAAGACGGGATCGTAGGTCCGAATTCATTCGCACGCGCCGCACCGTGAATCGCTGCTGGCCGAATAAATTCGGCCCCACGAAAAGCCTGGCGGCGCGGCCGAATTAGTCGGCCCTAGGAACCGCACGAATTGACGCAGGGGTTCGTAGGTGCGAATTCATTCGCACGCGCCGCACCGTGAATCGCCGCTGGCCGAATAAATTCGGCCCTACGAAAAACCTAGGGCTTTTCGACGATATCCTTCTTGAGCGTCGTGGCCAGCGCCAGCACTTCGTCCTTTTCCTTGGCCGGCACATTGAACTTGTCGAGCGTGGCGACCAGATGCTTGACCGACGCCTCCCAGTCCTTCTCGGTGATGCCGAGGCCTGCGTGCGAGGTCTTCGTGTCGCGGCCGATGTAGACGCACGGCCCGCCCGTGGCAAAGCAGAGCTGGTCGACGACGAGCTGGCGGATCCGCTTGAGCGAATCGGTGCTGTGACCGATGAAGAAGCGGGACAAGCCCGGATCGCTGGCGAGGCGGCCGACAAAGTCGTCGGTGACCGCGGCGATCGCATCATAGCCGCCGAGACGCTTGTACAGTGTGGGCGTGGTCGTCTGCTGAGCGGCCGCCGGCGCGGCGACGGCAAAGGCGATGACGCATGCGGCGAGAGCGGGGACGAGCTTCATGACAGTTCCTCCTTGATCGAGT
>VBCS01000291.1:0-2461 GCA_005888955.1 Betaproteobacteria bacterium | reverse complement strand
CGAGCATCGCCTGCGCGTCCGCGAGGCTCCGGATCCCGCCCGAGGCCTTGACGCCGAACTCCGAACCGACGGCTGCGCGCAGCAGGCGCACGTCGGCGACGGTTGCGCCGCCGCTGGAATGAAAGCCGGTCGAGGTCTTGACGAACCGGGCGCCCGCGTCGCGGGCGATCCGGCACGCCAGATGCTTTTCGGCCTCGGTCAGCGCAGCCGTCTCGAGAATGACCTTGACGGGAATGCCTTGCACGGCGCGCACGACGGCTTCGACGTCCGCGGCAGCCGTGGGGCCATCGCCGCTTTTGAGCGCGCCGAAATTCAGCACCATGTCGATCTCGCTCGCGCCTTCGCCGGCGGCCATCGCGGCCGCCCGCGCTTTCACTTCGGCGCGGTCGCAGCCGTGCGGAAAGCCGACGACGCCGACGACGCGCGCATCGGTGCCGGCGAGTGCCTCTGCAGCCACCTTGATCCAGCACGGCTGCACGCAATAGAAACCGATGTGCCAGCTACGAACGACGTCGGCGCCCGCGCGGATTTCCCGTCCGGTCGCCTCGGGCTTGAGCACCGAGTGATCGATCATCCGGGCGAACTCGGCGCGCGTCACGGCGCTTTGGCTCCCGGCGCGCGAATGCGCGCGATGCGGTCGGTGAGGTAGGCAGCGAGGTTCGCCTCGGTCGCGAACTCTGGCGTCGTGTCCGGCACGCCAAGGAAGTACACGATCAGGCGCGGCGTTTCCGCTTGCGCCGCCGCTGCGGTGGCGTAGAAGCGCAATTCGGTACGCGGAAAATCGGCAAACTGTGCTCGCGCCGCGCGGAGCTCGACGCTGCCGGCATTCGGCGTTGCGGGCAACAGCGACTGCGTTCGCTGCGAGAAGGGGTTGCTGCCGGTCGCGCCGACGATCGGGTAGAGATCGGGATCGGCAACGATGCGCACGACGACGACCGTTCCGACTTCGTCCGCGCCACGGAGCACGGCCCAGGCCACCGCGGCGCCATCGCCGGCGTAGGCGTCGGCCATGCCGTGAATCTCGCGCTGTGGATCGGCAGCAAGAGACGGTGCCGCAGCAATAGTGGCGAGCGCCAGGCACGCGAGCAGAAGCGGTGTGCGAAAGGTCATGGGGAGCTTCCGGGCAGCACTGCGACGGCGTCCTCGACCAGGCGCACCGAGACCGTTGCACCTTCGGCGATGACCTCGCCGGGCCCCGCGTTGTAACGGACGATCTGCAGCGTCGCGTCGCCGCAGCGGAGCACGTACTCGATCTTTTCCCCCAGGAACGTGCGCGATACAACTGTCGCCTGCAGCCGCCCCGTTGCGGCGTCGCCGCGCACGACTTCGATGGCTTCGGGACGCAACACGAGCTGCACCGCGTCGCCGGGCGCGATTCCCTCGGGCAGCGCTTTCGCGGCGATCACGCTGCCGAGCATTTCGATCCTTGCCGTATCACCGGCGATTTCCACGACGCGCCCGCCGACGAGATTGACGCGGCCGACGAACTGCGCGACGAAGGGCGACGCAGGGCGATGATAGAGGTCCTCCGCCGTCCCGATCTGCACCACGCTGCCCTGGTTCATCACCGCGATCCGGTCGGACACCGCCATCGCCTCTTCCTGATCGTGCGTCACGTACACCGTGGTGATCCCGAGCCGGCGCTGCAGATCGCGGATCTCCCGGCGCATCTGCACGCGGAGCTTCGCGTCGAGGTTCGACAGCGGCTCATCGAACAGCAGCACGCGCGGATGGATCACGATCGCGCGCGCCAGCGCGACGCGCTGCTGCTCGCCGCCCGAGAGCTGGCCGGAGAACTGCTGCTCGTAACCGGCGAGGCCGACGAGCGCGAGAACTTCGCCGACGCTCCGGCGAATCGTGTCGGTGGTCGCTGCGCGCACGTGCAGCCCGTATGCGACGTTCTCGAACACCGACAGATGCGGAAACAGCGCGTAGTTCTGGAACACGAAGCCGATGTTGCGCTGGTTTGCGGGGAGCGCGGTGACGTCCTGGCCGTCGAAGCGGATGCGCCCCGCGTCGGGGACCTCGAAACCGGCGATCATGCGCAGCGTCGTCGTCTTGCCGCAACCCGAAGGCCCGAGCAGGGTCAGGAACTCGCCCGGGCCCACGTCGAGCTTGACGTCGCGCGCGGCATAGATCTCGCCCTTCACGCGGTGCGCGAAGCGCTTGGACACGCCGTCGACCTGCACCGCTATCGCATCCATGCCTGGTTCCTCAGCCGCCGAACAGGCTCGTCACCGGAAGGGCGCCGGGCGCGCGGAAGAAGCGCAGCGCGCGGCCGATGACCGCGATCACGACGAACACGATCGCGACGACCAGCACCGAGAACGCCGCCGCCGGTCCCAGCGACAGCTCGGTGATGTTCTCGAGTATCTTCACCGTGATGAGCGTCCAGCTGATCGACACGAGGAAGATCGTCGCGCTGATCGCGGTCATCGAGCGGATGAACACGACGCCGAGT
>VBCS01000290.1 GCA_005888955.1 Betaproteobacteria bacterium | reverse complement strand
CCGAGCTGCGGCCATTGCCCGCCGTGCGCCGAGGGCCGTCCTGCGTTGTGCGTGCCCGGTGCGGCGGCCAACGGCGCCGGGACGCTGCTGTCGGGACAGCGCCGCCTGACGCGCAACGGCGAGACCATTCACCACCATTTAGGCTGCTCGGCATTCGCGGATCACGCCGTGGTGTCGCGCCGCTCGCTGATCAAGATCGATCCGGACTTGCCCTTCGACGAGGCGGCTCTCTTCGGCTGTGCCGTTCTGACCGGCGTCGGCGCGGTCGTCAACACTGCGCAGGTGCGCGCCGGCGCGTCGGTCGCGGTGGTGGGCTTGGGCGGCGTCGGCCTCGCGTCGGTGCTCGGCGCGCGCGCCGCCGGCGCGCGGCACATTATTGCCGTCGATCTCGCCGCCGACAAGCTCGAGCTGGCCAAGAGTCTCGGTGCGACGCATGCGTTCAACGCCGCCAGCCCGGACGCCGTCGATGGCGTCAAGGAGGCGACTTCCGGCGGCGTCGATTACGCGATCGAGATGGCGGGCTCGGTGAAGGCCTTCGACCTCGCGTACCGCATCACCCGCCGCGGCGGCACGACGGTGACCGCCGGCCTGCCGCCGCCGAGCGCGACCTGGCCGATGTCACCGGTCAATCTCGTCGCGGAGGAGCGGACGATCAAGGGCAGCTACATCGGGACCTGCGTCCCGTCGCGCGATCTGCCGCGCTTCATCGACCTGTACCGTCAGGGGCGCATGCCGGTCAACCGGCTGATGAGCGGGAAGCTGAAACTCGACGAGATCAACAAGGGTTTCGACCTGCTCCACGAAGGCAAGGCGGTGCGCCAGGTCGTCGTGTTCTGAAGGCCTCCAAGAGATCGAAGCATGAACTGGTTCGACGCGCCCGACGGCTGGCTCAAATACTGGACGGAAAATCAGAAGAGCCTTTTCCAGGCTCTCGCCGAAGGCAAAACGGCTGCCTCGTGGATGACGCCTGGCGAAGCGCCCGCGGGCTCCTTCGAAGATTGGACGCGGCAGATGTCGGAGTTCTCCCGGCGCTCGGTCGAGAGCTGGACCGCGCTGGCCAAGCAGGGATGGCCGATGCTGGCCGGCAGCGACGCCGATCGCAGCAGTCTGCAGCAGTTGTTCGATCCGGCGGTCTGGAGCCGAACGGGCGCCGGCCGCTTCGACCTCGCGCTCGAACGCCTCACCGAAGGCCCGACCTACGCCACGTTGTGGGACCTCGACCGCAAGCTTCTGAACGCGCAGAGGCTCTGGCTCAAGCGCTCCGAGGACATCGCCGCCTATCAGGCCATCGTGCAGGCCGCGTGGCGGCGCGCTATCCAGCGTTTCGTCGATGCGCTCAACGATCCGAAGGCGCCGCCGCTCAAGAGCGGGCGCGAGTTCCTGGATCTGTGGATCGCGACGGCCAACGCGTGCCTGCTGGAGATGCACCGGTCGGACGAATTCCTCGAGGCGCAGCGCAAGATGACGCGCTCGGCGACCGAATACCGCCTGCAGGAGCGCGAAATCGCTGAGGCGTTCTGCGCGATGCACCATATCCCCACGCGCACGGAGATGGACGAGGTGCAGCGCGCGGTCTACGAATTGCGTCGCGAATTGCGCGCCTTGCAGAGGAAGGGTGAAGGCGAGCTCGCCAAACCCGCGCCGACCCCACGCAGCGGCAAACGGCCGGCCGCGAAAGCGAAGGCGAAGCGCAAGGCCAGGAGAGTCGGATCATGACCGGTCGCGTCCAGGTCGATCCCCAGCGAGCCTTTGCAGAGATCGCCGAATTCAATCGCACGCTGGCGCAGGGGCTCTCGCTCCTGGACAAGACGCGCGATCGCGACGTCCAGATCGCGACGACGCCCAAACGAGAGGTGTTCCGGCAGGACAAGACCGTTCTCTATCACTACGAGCCGATGGCCAAGCGCGAGGTCAAGGTGCCGGTGCTCGTCGTCTACGGCCTGATCGGGCGTTATACGATGGCCGATCTGCAGGAAGACCGGTCGCTGATGCGCAACATGCTCGGCCAGGGCGTCGACCTGTACGTCGTCGACTGGGGCTCCCCGACGCGCACCGACCGTTGGCTGACGCTCGACGACTACATCGACGGCTATCTGCACGAGTGCATTCTGCACATCTGCCGCGAGCACGAGCTCGAGGCGATCCATTTGCTGGGCATCTGCGAAGGGGGCGTCTTCACGCTCTGCTACGCCGCGCTTCACCCCGAGCGCGTGAAATCGCTCACGCTCACCATCACCCCGGTCGACTTTCACGCCGACCAGAACACGAGCGCGCCGCTGCACCACGGACTCATCAACCTCTGGGCGCGGAGCCTCTCGCCCGAGGACATCGACCGGATGATCGAGGCCAACGGCAATCTGCCCGGCGATCTGATGAGCTTCGTGTTCTCGATGATGACGCCGCTCTCCAGCCTGACCAAGTACAGCGTCGGCCTGTTCGACGTGATGCGCGACGAGAAGAAGCTCCTGAATTTCCTGCGCATGGAAAAGTGGCTCGCCGACCGGCCGGATCACCCGGGCGAAGCGGCGAAGCAATGGCTCAAGGACCTCTACCAGGACAACAAGCTTGTCGCGGGCGAGCTCGAGCTCTCCGGACGCCGCGTCGACCTGGCCCAAGTTCGCATGCCGGTGCTCAATATTTTCGCGCAGGATGACCACATCATTCCGCCCAAGAGCTCGCAGGCGCTGCGCCAGCACGTCGGCACCAAGGACTACACCGAGCTGCCGCTGCCCGGCGGTCACGTCGGCGTGTTTGTCAGCGGCAAATCGCAGGGCATCCTGGGTTCCGGTATCGTGAAGTGGCTGAAGGCGCGCGATTGAGCGTCGCCGACGGCGACGGAGGCACGGCACCGGCGGGGACCCCGCGTCTGGACGACGTCTCCGTTCTCGGACCCCACGGCTTCGTGCGCGTCGCTTATGCCGACTGGGGGCCGATCGGCGCTGGCCGCACCGTCGTCTGCGTCCACGGCATGTCGCGCAACGGCCGCGATTTCGATGCGCTCGCGCAGCGCCTGGCCGCACGGGGCGTGCGCGTGGTCGCGCCCGACCTGCCGGGTCGCGGCATGAGCGAGTGGCTCGAGCGTTCCGAAGACTACGCCACGCCCTTGTATCTGTCGGCGATGAGCGCGCTCATCGCGCGCCTCGGCGTGCGCGAGGTCGATTGGGTCGGCAGCTCGCTTGGCGGGCACATCGGCATGGAGCTCGCCGCATTGCCGGGAACGCCGATTCGGCGGCTCGTCCTCAACGACTTCGGCGCCCGCGTCGCGGCGGCCGCGCTCCATCGCATCGCGGCGTACCTCCGTGTCGAGCGCACATTCGGATCGGTCGCCGAGGTTGAGGCGTACCTGCGCGAGATCCACGCGCATTTCGGCGCGCTCACCGACGCCCAGTGGCGGCACCTGGCCGAACACAGCGCCGTCGCGACCGGGGACGGCCGTTACCGGCAGCACTACGATCCGGCGATCGCCCGGGCATTCGCCTGGCCGCTGATGCTCGATATCACGCTCTGGCACGTCTGGGACAGGGTCGAGTGCCCCGTGCTCATCCTGCGCGGCGAGCATTCGGATCTGTTGCTCCCGGGCTGCGTGCGCGAGATGCTGCGCCGCGGCCGGGCCGCAGCGGAGGGCAGAGTCCGGGCGGTGGACATACCCGCTTGCGGTCACGCGCCGTCGTTGATGGCCGACGACACGATCGGCCTGATCAGCGACTTTCTCGACGACGATGCTGCGGTGGCGGGGGCACGCGCCGCGAGGCCGTCGCGGCGCAAGAGCGGATGAAGAACAAGATCGTCTCCGCGGCCGACGCCATTGCGATCATTCGCGACGGCGACACCGTCGCTTCGTCCGGCTTCGTCGGCAGCGGCACGCCGGACGAGCTGATCAACGCGCTCGAGGCGCGCTTCGTCGCTACGGGTGCGCCCAGGGATCTGACGCTCGTCTTCGCCGCCGCTCCCGGCGACGGCAAGGACAAGGGGTTGAATCGACTCGCGTACGACGGCCTGATCAAGCGCGTGATCGGCGGTCACTGGAGCCTGGTGCCCAAGCTCAGTGCGCTGGCGGTGAACAATCGCATCGAGGCCTACAACCTGCCCCTCGGCACGCTGACGCAGCTCTTCCGCGACATCGCGGGCCATCGCGCCGGGACGTTGACCAAGGTGGGGTTGCGCACCTTTGTCGATCCTCGTGTCGAGGGCGGGCGCATCAACGCCGCGACGACCGAAGACCTCGTTCGCGTCATCGAGCTCGACGGCGAGGAGTGGCTTTTCTACAAGGCCTTTCCGATCACGGTAGCGCTGCTTCGCGGCACGACTGCGGACCTGACCGGCAACATCACCATGGAGCACGAGGCGCTGACGCTCGACAATCTGGCGCTGGCGATGGCGGCGAAGAATTCCAACGGCTTCGTCATCGCGCAGGTCGAGCGCATCGCCGCCCCGGGCGCGCTGCACCCGCGCCAAGTCCAGATTCCCGGCGTGCTGGTCGACTGTGTCGTCATCGCGAGCGCCGAGCACCATCACCAGACTTACGGCACGCGCTACAGCCCGGCGCTCGCCGGCGAATTCCGCGTCCCGCTCGACGCGCTCCAGCCCC
>VBCS01000288.1 GCA_005888955.1 Betaproteobacteria bacterium | reverse complement strand
ATCTCCAGGCTGGCAATCCGGCCAAGATCAAGCAACTTATCGAGTCGAAGCTCGTGCCGAATTTCGACACAGCCCGGATGACGGCGCTCGCGATGGGACGCAACTGGCGCACCGCGACACCCGAGCAGCAGAGGCAGCTCACGGAGCAGTTCAAGACGCTGTTGATACGGACGTATTCGAACGCTCTGACCAACTATCGCGACAACACGATGAATTACAAACCGCTACGCATGAATGCCGGCGATACCGAGGTCGTCGTGCGCACCGAAGTGTCGCGTCCGGGCCAGGCGCCGGTGCCCATCGACTACAGCATGGAGAAAACGCCCGAAGGATGGAAGGGATATGACGTCGTCGTCGCCGGCGTGAGCCTCGTGACCAACTACCGCGACGAGTTCAACGACGTCGTGAAGAGCTCGGGCGTCGACGGCCTGATCAAGGCGCTGGCGGACAAGAACAAGGGACCCGCGCCCAAATGAGCGACGAAGCCGAAGACGAATTGGCTTGCGAGGTGTGCGGGGACGAGAATCCGCACTTCGCGGCCGGTGATCGCTGGATGCTCGGCGGTGCGCTCAACGTCGACACGGCCGCGGGCGTGCTCGAGGCAAGCCGCGCGGTCGCGCTGCCGGCGACCGGCATCGTTTCGTTCGCGAGCGTCGACAGCGTGGACTCCGCCGCCGTCGCCGTCCTGCTCGCGTGGCGGCGGCGTGCCGAAGCCGAAGGCAAGGTTCTGTCGTTCACCGACGTATCGGCGAGCCTTTCGGCGCTCGCCCTGCTCTACGGGGTCGAGGAACTCATCAGTCTACCGGTCCGAACCGCGGCATGACCCTCGCGCCGCGTCTTTGCGCGCGCTCAAGGAACCTCTGAACGAGTCCCACGCGGATTGCGTTGCGGGCAAAATGCGGATGAATGCGAGGCGTGCGACGAAGGTCGTAGCTTGGGCTACGATGCCGAGGAGCGCGACGAAGCAGGCGCCGCATTTTGCCGCAACCGGGATGGGACGGCGCTTTTCGGGCGGTCTGCTTTGTCGCGAGACTCGCCAATGGGGCCTGCCATTGGCTTCGCCTCGCCTCAGTTGGCAAATGAGGCATCCCATCCCGAAAAGCCGCCGTCGCAACCGTGCGGGACTCGTTCAGAGGTTCCCTGTATGACCCCCGCCGTCGAGATCGTCAATGTCGCGCGTCGCTTCGGGACGGTCCAGGCGCTTGCAGGCGTCGATCTCGCCGTCGAAGCGGGTGAGTTCTTCGGCCTGCTCGGTCCCAACGGCGCAGGCAAGACGACCCTGATATCCATCCTCGCCGGGCTGACGCGCGCCGACGCCGGCGCTGCGCGCGTGCTCGGCCACGATGTAGTCGAGGATTACCGCAACGCGCGGCGGCTGCTCGGAGTCGTGCCGCAGGAGCTCGTCTTCGACCCGTTCTTCACCGTACGCGAGACGCTCGAGATCCAATCGGGCTATTTCGGCATCCGCGACAACGATGACTGGATCGACGAGATCCTGCACCATCTCGATCTCACGGCGCGGGCGAATGCCAACATGCGCGCTCTCTCGGGCGGGATGAAGCGACGCGTCCTGATCGGCCAGGCGCTGGTGCACAAGCCTCCGGTGATCGTGCTCGACG
>VBCS01000046.1 GCA_005888955.1 Betaproteobacteria bacterium | reverse complement strand
TGGAGCATCGCTTGCAATACCGCGATGACCAGCAGACCCACGACCTGCCGATCAATGCCGCCGAGCAGGCTGCGCTGGCGCGCGCCTGCGGCACCGCAGACGCCGCGGCGCTGAGCGCCGGGCTCGATCGCCACCGCGACGCGGTCGAGCGCCACTTCGATGCGGTATTCGGCGAGGATATCGCCGACGACGATCCGCTGGCGTCGACCTGGCTCGATCCCAGCCCCGGGGACGCCCAGTGCGCCGCGCTCGCCGCCGCCGGCTACGGCTCGCCCGTCACTCTGATCGAGTCGCTCGGGCGCGTGCGGCAAAGCGCGCGCTACCTGCAGTTGCCGACCCTGTCGCGGCAACGCTTCGACGCGCTCCTGCCGCAACTCTTGCGCGCGGCCGCGGCTGCAGCGGCCTCATCGACGGTCGAGCCCGAAGCGGTATTCGGCCGCCTGCTCACGCTGCTCGAGACGATCAGCGGGCGCAGCGTCTATCTCGCGTTGCTGTTCGAGCACCCGCCGGTAGTGCCGCGGCTCGCCCAGTTGATGGCCGCGAGCGCATGGGCGGCGGACTACCTCACCCGGCATCCGCTGCTGCTCGACGAATTGCTCGACAGCCGGGTGCTGCTTGCCGAGCCTGATTGGGATGCGTGGCGGCGCGAGCTCGACCTTCAGCTTCGCGCCCACGCGCGCGATCCCGAGCGGCAGATGGACGTGTTGCGGCATTTTCAGCATGCGCAGACGTTTCGGCTGCTGGCGCAGGATTTGCACGGCCGGCTCACCGTCGAACGGCTCGCCGATCACTTGTCGGCGCTGGCGGATATCGTACTTGCGGCGACGCTCGAGCATTGCTGGGCGCAGATGCACGGCGAGGCCAAGCTTGCGCCGCCGAAGTTCGCGATCATCGGCTACGGCAAGCTTGGCGGCAAGGAACTCGGTTACGCATCGGACCTCGATCTCGTGTTTCTTTACGACGATCCCGACGAAAGCGCGCCCGAACGCTACGCGCGCCTCGCGCACCGGCTCAACACCTGGCTCACCAGCGCGACCGCGGCGGGGCGCCTTTACGATACCGACCTGCGCTTGCGGCCCGACGGAGCCAGCGGGCTCGTCGTATCGAGCTTGTCCGCGTTCTGCCGCTACCAGCGCGAAGATGCGTGGACGTGGGAGCATCAGGCGCTCACGCGCGCGCGTTTCGTCGCCGGCGACGCGAGCATCGGCGCCGCCTTCGAGACCGAACGCGAGGCGATCCTGCGCAGCCCTCGCGAGCCGCTGCGGCTTCGCGACGACGTCGTCGAAATGCGCCGCAGGATGTACGCGGGCCATCCGAACAAGAGCGCGCTGTTCGATCTCAAGCACGATTCGGGTGGCATGGTCGATGTCGAGTTCACCGTGCAATTCCTGGTGCTGTTGCACAGTGCCGGCCATCCGCGGCTGACGCGCAATGTTGGCAACATCGCGCTGCTCGCGCTCGCGGGGGAGCTCGGCCTCGTCCCGGCGTCGCTCGCTGCAACCGCCGCTGACGCCTACCGCGAGTACCGGCGGCTCCAGCACCAGATTCGGCTGCAGGGGGCGCCGCTGGCGCGGGTCGTCCCGGCGGCGCAGGCCGCGCGACGCGCGACGGTCGGCGAACTCTGGACGCACGTATTCGGCGCACCGTGGTTAGGTTCCTTAGCGGCGCGCGGGTCCGGGCGGGCGGACGATTTCAGCTAAAATAGCGGTTTTGCGACGCAAGGACAGCCGCCATGTCGATGGCAGACCGCGACGGGTTCATCTGGTACGACGGCAAGCTCGTGCCGTGGCGCGAAGCGACCACCCATGTTCTGACCCACACGCTGCATTACGGGCTGGGTGTATTCGAAGGCGTCCGCTGCTATCAGACGGCCGCGGGCCCCGCGATCTTCCGCCTGCGCGACCACACCGATCGCCTGTTCCGCTCGGCGCAGATCTTCGGTATGACCATTCCGTACAGCAGGGACGTGCTCGACGCGGCACAAAAGGAATGCGTCCAGAGGAACGGCCTCGACTCGTGCTACATCCGCCCGCTCGTGTTCTACGGATCGGAGGCGCTGGGCGTCGCGGCCAAGTCGAACTCCGTTCACGTCTCGATCGCGGCGTGGCCCTGGGGCGCGTACCTCGGTACGGACGGACTCGAGAAAGGCATCCGCGTCAAGACTTCCTCGTTTACCCACCATCATCCGAACATCACGATGTGCAACGCGAAGGCGGTGTGCAACTACGCGGTATCGATTCTCGCCAATCACGAAGTCACGCACGACGGCTACGAGGAAGCGATGCTGCTCGACCCCCAGGGCTTCATCTGCCAGGGCGCCGGCGAAAACGTGTTTCTGGTGCGCGACGGCAAGCTCCACACCCCCGACCTCTCCGGCGGCGCGCTCAACGGCATCACCCGCGGCACGATCATAGAGCTGGGCATCCCGGTGCTCGAGCGGCGCATCACGCGCGACGAGTTCTACATCGCCGACGAGGCATTCTTCACCGGCACCGCGGCTGAGGTGACGCCGATCCGCGAGCTGGACAACCGACCGATCGGCTCCGGGCACCGCGGGCCGATCACCCAGAAGCTGCAGGCGATGTTTTTCGATGTCGTCAACGGACGAAATCCCAAATACAAATCGTGGTTGACGCCCGTCGACTCCCATGCAGCTGCGATCGACTATGGCGCAACCCGACGCCAGCGCGCTGCCCGTCGTTGAGGTGACCGAACGCGATCTGCCGGTGCATTGCCCCAACCCGGCAATGCCGCTGTGGTCGAGTCACCCGCGTGTGTTTCTCGACGTCGCCGCGGAAGGCGAGGCGATGTGTCCTTATTGCGGGACGCGCTACCGACTCAGGGGAGGGCCGCGCAAGGGCGCGCACTAGGTTGCCTAGCGCGCATCGGCGCGAACGTGCCGGCCGCTGCCGGCACATCGAGCATTGGTCATGGCCGAACGCATCCTGATCGTCGCGCCGTCCTGGGTCGGCGACGCCATTCTGTCGGAGCCCCTGGTCGCGGTCCTGCGCGAGCCGCTCGGGGAGCCGATCGTCGACGTGCTCGCGCCGCCGTGGTGCGCGGCAGTTTACGCGCGCATGCGCGGCATCGGTCACATCGTCGAGAACCCGCTCGGCCACGGTGAGCTCGGTCTCGGGCGCCGGCGCGCACTCGCACGCGAGATCAGGGCGCGCGCGTACACGTATGCATTCATTCTCGCCGCGTCGGCTACGCGGGCGAGGGTCGCCGAGCGCTCCTCAGCGAAACGCGCCGCCTCGATCCCAAGGCGTTTCCCCGTCTGGTCGATCGCTTTGTCGCGCTTGCGGTGCCGAAGGGTCGGTTGATCCCGACGCCGCCGGCTCCGGTGCTGGTGCCCAATGCCGCCAATGCCGCTGCCGCGATGCGCGCTCTCAAGCTGTCCACGCACCGGCCGATTGCGATCTTCTGCCCGGGTGCCGAGTACGGCCCGGCGAAGCGCTGGCCGGCGGAGCATTTCATCGCGCTGGCGCGGCGCCTGCTCGAGGAAGGTTACGCGGTGTGGCTGCTGGGCTCGCCCAACGACCAGGCGGCGGCGCTACCGATCGCCGCCGCCATCCCTGCCGTGCGCGACCTCACGGGCCGCACCGACCTCGGCACTGCGATCGATCTC
>VBCS01000043.1 GCA_005888955.1 Betaproteobacteria bacterium | reverse complement strand
CTACCAGTTCGAAGGCCGCCGCTATGATTGCGGCAACAAGCTCGGCTATCTCGAAGCGATGGTCGATTACGGCCTCAAGCATCCGGAGACCGGTTCGGGGCTCGCGCGCTTTCTCGCCAGCAAGGGACGATGACGTTCAACGAACTGCGATACCTGGTTGCCATTGCCCAGGAGAAGAGCTTCGGGCGCGCGGCACAGCGCTGCTTCGTGAGCCAGCCCGCTCTGTCGGTCGCAATCCAGAAGCTCGAAGAAGAGCTGGGCACGCAGCTCTTCGAGCGTGGCAAGGCGGAGATCACGGTTACGCCCGTGGGGGAGCGCATCGTCGAGCAGGCGCAAAAGGTGCTCGAGGAAGCGGCGCGGATCCGCGAGATCGCGCAGGCGGGGCGAAACCAGCTCGTGGGGCTGTTCCGGCTCGGCGTCATTTACACCGTTGCGCCGTACCTGCTGCCCGATCTCATTCCGGCGCTCAACGAACGCGCGCCGCAGATGCCGCTGGAGATCGAGGAGAATCTGACCGAGCAGCTCGAAACGGCGCTCAAGAGCGGGCGCATCGACGCCGCGATCATCGCGTTGCCGTTCCAGCCGCCCGGAGTCGTGACCGACTTTCTCTACGAAGAGCCGTTCCAGGTCGTCGTTCCCCAGCAGCATCGCTGGGCGCGGCGCAAGACGATTCAGCCCTCGGAGCTCGCGGGCGAACACACGATCCTGCTCAACGTCGGCCATTGTTTTCGCGATCAGGTGCTCGATGCATGTCCCGAGCTCAATCGCGGCGACGCACCGGTCACGCGCACCAATTCGCTGGAGACCGTGCGCAACATGGTCGCGTCCGGACTCGGCGTCTCGGTGCTGCCGCGCGACGCACTGACCCCGAAGTATCACAGCCGGCTGGTGGTCGCCGTTCCTTTCGCGAAGCCGGTGCCGACGCGCCGGATCGCGCTCGCGCACCGCAAGAGCTTCCCGCGTCCGGCGGCGATCGCGGCGATCCTCGAGGCGGTGGCGGCGAGTCGAACGAAGAAGGCGGCGTAACCGTCAGAAGCCGTACAACGCGGCCGGATTGTCGACGAGTATGCGGCGCCGCGTCGCGTCATCGGGCGCCCATTCGCGCAGCAACTCGAGCAAGTCGCTTGTGTCGGGCGGCGGATTGCGTCCCGGATGCGGCCAGTTGCTTGCCCAGACGCAGCGCTCGGGATTCGCTTGCACCAGCGCCTTCGCCAGCGCGCCGACATCGGCGTAACGCGGGGGCCCATCCCTTGACGTCTCGTACGGCGCGCTCAACTTCACCCAGGTATTGCCGCCGGCGAGCAGCCCGAGCAGCGCCTTGAACCCGGGATGATCGATGGCCACGGGCTCGAGGAATTTGCCGTTGTGATCGATGACCAGCCGAACGGGCAGGCGCTGAAGGGTGGCTTCGTAGCGCGGCAGCTCCCGGCCGTCGAGTTGCAACTGGACGCGCCAGTCGAAGGCGGCAATCCGTGCTGCCATCGACTCGAGCGAATCCCACGTTAGCATGCCGCCCGGCAGAAGGTGAAAACGCACGCCGCGCACGCCGGCGCGCGTCAAGCGCTCCAATTCGACATCGGTGACATCGGGCGGCACGGTGGCGATGCCGCGTGCGACGTCGCCCAAGCTCGCCAACGCCTCGAGCGTGCAGGTATTGTCGAAGCCGTAGCCGTTGGGCTGCACGATAACGGCGCGCGAGAGGCCGAGCGCGCGTTGGACTTGCAGATAATCGCTCAATGGCGCATGGGGCGGCTTGAACGTCGCCTGCGGCACCAGCGGAAATCGGTCTTCGTAGACGTGCATATGGCAATCGCACGCACCTGCCGGGACTCGAAGCTTGGGTGGAGGCATGGACGGAGCGCTGACTAGCATCGATGAGGGCGTGCAGATTCGCTTAGCCCGGAAAGCGATGCGGAATCCTGACGGGCGCCACAAGTATACTTGGCGTTGCAAGAGGCGCCGTCCAAGGCGGCGCCTGGGCGAAAGCCTATAACCTCGAGGCGACCTCATGGCATCCGATCTCAAAGGCAAGGCAGTTCTCATCACCGGTGCATCGACGGGGATCGGCGCCGCGGCAGCGCGCGCCTTCGCGCGGCTCGGCAGCCATGTCGTCGTGCACTACAACGCGAGACGTCACCGAGACCGCGAATATCAAACGCATCGTTGGGGAAGCGCAGGCGGCGCTCGGCCGCATCGACGTCCTCATCAACAACGCCGGCGGCCTGGTAGCCCGCACCCGCATCGAGGATTACACCGAACAATTCCTGCATCAGGTGATTGCGCTCAATGTTATCCAGGTTGCCATGTTCATGCACGAAGTGATCCCGATCATGCGCAAGCAGAAGAAGGGCAACGTCATCAACGTGAGCTCGATCGCGGCGCGTCACGGCGGCGGCGCCGGCGCCATCATGTACGCGGGCGCCAAGGGGTTCATCTCGACCGCGACGCACGGCTGGGCCAAGGAGCTTGCCGGCGACGGCATTCGTGTCAACGCGATCTCGCCAGGCGTCATTACGACGCCGTTTCACGAGCGCTACACGACCGCGGAACAGTTGAAGGCCATGCAGGCGACGATTCCGATGAATCGGCTGGGGACCGCGGACGAATGCGCGGGGACCTTGATCTATCTCGCATCCGACGAGCTGTCGGGATACGTGACGGGGCAGGTGATAGAGGTGAACGGCGGGCAGTACATGCCCTGAAGGGCGCTGCAACACTGCTGCGCGGCCCGTCTGCTTTGTTGTGTCCTCGCTCGGCGCTCGCTGTACTAACCCTGTACTATCTCGCGCCTCGCTCCGGGACACCTCGCATCCGGGCCTGCTCGCGACGTTTTGCAGCGCCCTTCATTGCGCTTCGCGGATCAGCCGTGCCTCAGGTACGTCCGACCAGCGCCGGAAGCTCCGCCAGCGATGTGATGATAGCGTCGGGTTTCGGACCATGGCGCTCGAGCGGTGCGCCGGCGCGGCTGACCCAGATAGCGGTGAAGCCGAATGCCTTGGCGCCGACGACATCCCAGCCATTCGATGACACGAAGCCAATCCGGATCGGCAGCAGCTTGAGGTGATCGGCCGCGAGCTGGTACACACGTGGGCTCGGCTTGTAAATGCCTGCCGTGTCGACGGACAGGATGGCATCGAGATGCAATGCTATGCCGGTTGACGCCGCCAATGGCTCGAGCATCTCGCGTGTACCGTTGGAAAGCACGAGGCATGGCAACGGCGCCAGCGCGGCGAGCGCGGGCGCGACGTCGGGGAAAGGAGACAGGTCGAGATATGCATCGAGCAGGCGATGCCGCGCTGCGCCTTGCTGCGGCAGGCCGCGCGCCTCGACCGCGTAGTCAAGTGCATGCGCGGTGATCGCGGCGAAATCCTCGCGCCTCTGCGTCGGGCTCATCATCAGACTCTGCAGCCAGGTGTATTCGAGCTGCTTGACGCGCCACAGTTGCGACAGCGCCGCACCGTGCCCGGGAAACAGGCGTTCGGCCAGCGTGGCGACCGACTGCACGTCGAAAAGCGTGCCGTAAGCATCGAAGACCAGTGCGTCGACGGAAAGCGAAGTCGAAGAGTTGGCAATCATCGTGGCGGCTCCCGCGCGGATTTTTCAGTCATCGTATGCAAAATTGCACCGCTTGCGCGAGAATGCGGCGAACGCAGGCAAAAAAATAGGGGTTACACTTGCGTGCAACCCCTTGGTTCCATGGTGGGCGATACTGGGATCGAACCAGTGGCCCCATCCGTGTGAGGGATGTGCTCTACCCCTGAGCTAACCGCCCGCGCGAACCCAGACAGGAGCGGGTATTTAAGCATAGCGCCAAGAGAGGGGTCAAACCGGCGTCTGTAATTGTCCAGCCTTGTCCTGAACAAAAAGAGAACCCTTGAGGTGCGATTAAAGACCTTCGGGAAGCGAGTCGCGAGTTCTTGCTGGCGTCGGATTTCGGTAAGCTTATAGGCTGAAAAGCAAAAATTTCAATGGCTCAAGTCTTGCTCAAAGGCAGTCGATTAGCGGATTTTACCCCCGTGTCCGGTCACCTTTACGATGAAATGAGCAGCGCCGAGGGCGCGCCGCGGCCCCATTACCAAGGGTTCTCGGATTGGTTGAAGCGAACGCCGGTCGACCAGATCGCCCAGAAGCGCGAGGAAGCCGAGCGCGCGTTTCACCGTATCGGTATCACCTTTGCGGTTTATGGCGAAAATGGCGGGACCGAACGCCTGATTCCTTTCGACATTGTCCCCCGGATCATTCCAGCAAGCGAATGGCGAACGCTGGAGCGCGGCCTCAAGCAGCGGGTCCACGCGCTCAACCTGTTCCTGGACGATATCTATCACGATCAGAGCATCCTCAAGGCCGGCGTCATACCGCCCGAGCGTGTCCTGGCCAACTCACAATACCGCCGCGAAATGCACGGGATGGACGTGCCGGGCGGCATCTACGCGCATATCGCCGGGGTCGACATCGTGCGCGCGGACGAGGGTGCTTACTACGTGCTCGAGGACAATCTGCGCGTCCCGTCGGGCGTATCGTACATGCTGGAGAACCGGCGGATGATGATGCGCCTATTTCCAGAGCTGTTTGCGACCCGGGCGATCAAGCCCGTCGAGCACTATCCCGACGAAGTGGCCGTGCTCACGCCGGGCGCGCACAACTCCGCGTATTTCGAGCACGCGTTCCTCGCCCAGCAGATGGGCGTCGAGCTGGTCGAGGGCCCGGATCTATTCGTGCAGAACGAGACTGTATACATGCGCACGACCCGTGGTCCGCGACGCGTTCACGTCCTGTACCGCAGGGTCGATGACGATTTTCTCGATCCGCGGGCGTTCCGGCCCGACTCGATGCTGGGCGTCCCGGGGTTGTTCGCCGCATATCGCGCAGGCCGCGTCACGCTGGCCAATGCGATCGGAACCGGCGTCGCCGACGACAAGTCCATCTATCCCTTCGTGCCGGACATGATCCGTTTTTATTTGACCGAGGAGCCGATCCTCAACAACGTGCCGACTTGGCAACTCTCCCGCGAGGACGATCTGCGGTACTGCCTCGAGCATCTCGCGGAGCTGGTCGTCAAGGAAGTCCGCGTCGCCGAGCGCGAGGCATTCCGCGGGCGCATCGTCGCCCAGCCGGACAAGTACATCGCGCAGCCGACGCTTGCGCTGTCGACCTGCCCGACGTTCACCGCCTCGGGATTGGCGCCCCGCCACATCGACTTGCGGCCGTACGTGCTCTCGGGCAAGTCGGTCAATCTCGTTCCGGGAGGCCTCACGCGCGTGGCGCTGCGCGAAGGTTCGCTGGTCGTGAACTCGTCTCAGGGCGGCGGCACCAAAGATACCTGGGTCATGGCGCACTAGGTCCCTGAACCAGCATGCTCTGCCGCACCGCCAACGAACTGTACTGGATGGCCCGCCATATCGAACGCGCGGAGAATATTGCGCGCCTGCTCGACGTTACCTACCGCATGTCGCTTCTGCCTTACGAGGTGATCGAGCCCGGGCTCGCCTGGGCGGAGCCCTGGGCCGTGCCGCTGATCACGTCGGGACTGGCCACCGCATTCTATGAGCGTTTCCGGGAGCTCTCTGCCGAGAACGTTCTCCGCTTCATGATCCTCGACTCGAGCAACCCCTCGTCGATCTATTGCTGCCTGCGGAGCGCGCGCGAGTCGGCACGCTCGGTGCGCGGGGCCATCACCTCGGAAATGTACGAGGACCTGAACTCCGCCTGGCTCGAGATGCGCGGCTACGATTACGATCGCATCCAGCTCACCGGCGTGTCGGCCTTTCTCGAGTGGGTAAAGATGCGCTCACACCTCTTCCGCGGCGTGACCTTCGGCACCATGCTGCGCGACGAGGCCTACCACTTCAACCGGCTCGGCACGCACATCGAGCGGGCAGACAACACGGCGCGCATCCTCGACGTCAAGTACCACACGCTGCTACCGTCGGCGGCCGACGTCGGCGGCGCGGTCGACTATTACCAGTGGAGCGCGCTGTTGCGCTCGGTGTCGGGCTTCGAGTCGTATCGCAAGATCTACAGCGACGTTATCACGCCGCGGCGGGTCGCCGAGCTGCTCATTCTCCGCGAGGACATGCCGCGCTCGCTGCATTCGTGCATTCATTTCATCCACGATACGCTCGAAGTGCTGTGCGACGAGAACAGCCGAGAAATCGAGCAGGCATCGGGCGAGCTGTACGCGCGACTGCATTACGGCAAGACCGACGATATCATCAAGTTCGGGCTCCACGAGTACCTGATCGAGTTTCTCGATCGCATTTCAGCGCTCGGCGGGGAAATCAATCGCTACTTTCTCGTGCCAACATGACCTATTGCGTCGCCATGTCACTCGACGCGGGAATGATCTTCGCGTCGGATTCGCGCACCAACGCCGGGGTCGACCAGATCGCCCGCTTCTCCAAGATGCGCATTTTCGCTCGCGATGGCGACCGCGTGATCGTCACCCTCTCATCCGGCAACCTGTCGATCACGCAGAACGCGCTGTCCATTATCGACCAGCGGGCGCGCAAGGCCGATGGCGAGTTGAACCTCTGGAACGCGACGTCGCTGTTCGACGTCGCGCGGCTGACCGGCGATGCGCTGCGCGAGGTAAAGACCCGCGACGGGCCCTACCTGTTGCAGAACAACATCGACTCGCATGCGAATTTCATCGTCGGCGGCCAGGTGAAGGGCGAGGCGCCGCGGCTGTTCGAGGTCTACAGCGAAGGCAACTTCATCGAGGCGACGCCGGACACCTGTTATTTCCAGATCGGCGAGAGCAAGTACGGCAAGCCGGTCATCGACCGGGTAGTCAAGCGCTCGACCGGCTTGCTCGAGGCGACCAAGTGCACCATCGTGTCGTTCGATTCGACCATGCGCTCGAATATCTCGGTTGGCCTGCCGATCGACCTCGTCGTCTACGAGACCGACGCGCTGACGATCCGGCTGCAGCGGCGCATCGAGGAATCCGATCCGTATTTTCAGATGATCCACTCGCAGTGGGGCGAGGGTCTGCGCCGAGTGTTCGCGCAGCTCCCAAATCCCGACTGGTAATGGCCATCCGCGTCGCGCTCCAGCACCGTACGACCTACCGGTTTGACCGCCTCGTCAACCTGGGTCCGCACGAGATACGGTTGCGGCCCGCCCCGCAGTGCCGCACGCCGATCCTCGGTTACTCATTCTCGGTGGAGCCGCCAGGGCACTTTCTGAACTGGCAGCAGGACCCGTACGGCAATTGGGTCGCGCGCCTGGTCTTTACCGAACGCGCCGACAAACTCGACGTGCTCGTCGGTCTGACCGCCGACATGACGGTCATTAATCCCTTCGACTTTTTCGTCGAGCCTTATGCCGAAACTTTTCCGTTCGCCTACGCGCCGACGCTCGCCAAGGAGCTGATTCCGTTTCTCGAGACCGCGTCCGTCGGCCCGCGCCTCGCCGCCTGGCTCGCAGCGTTTCGCGCCACGATCAAGGAGGGCGACAACACCGTCACCATGCTGGTTCGCCTCAACCACCAACTGCAAAACGAGATCCGTTACCTGGTGCGGATGGAGCCCGGAGTGCAGGAGCCGGACCAAACGCTTATGCAAGCCTGCGGCTCGTGCCGCGATTCGGGCTG
>VBCS01000287.1 GCA_005888955.1 Betaproteobacteria bacterium | reverse complement strand
CTGGTTCGCGTCGTCATCGATGGCCTGCTTGCCGAGAATGACGAGCTGGGGCTTCTCCTTGACCGCGATCGCCTGGAGCAGCTTGGCGACCGCGAGCGGCTGCAGCTCGACGTCCGTCTCCACCAGGATCGCGCGATCGGCGCCGATCGCAAGCGCGGTGCGCAATGTTTCCTGGCAGGCGGTGACACCGCACGACACGGCGACGATCTCGGTGACGATGCCTTTTTCCTTCAGCCGCACGGCTTCCTCGACGGCGATCTCGTCGAAGGGGTTCATCGACATCTTGACGTTGGCGGTGTCGACGCCGGAACCGTCGGGCCTGACTCGCACCTTGACGTTGAAATCGACAACGCGCTTGACGGGAACGAGAACCTTCATGGGAGCTTGCGCATGACACGGCGCGCCGAAGCGGAGTAGCAAAGCAGATAATTATAGCGGGAACGGGCAGACCACGGTTTCCGGTCACCACCGGCGCGAGACCGCCCCACCGCGCCCGCGCCGGGCCACCGAGTCTAATCCGCCAGATTGGCGCAGGACGTTGCGAGCAGCACCGAATGCGTCATTTGCCGGCTCGCAACAAGGTGTGAGACAGGCACCGCTCAAGCAGTGCCGAACGCATCAGCTTGCTAGCGCATTACCGTGCACTGCGGATTCGTGGGTTGCATCGTTCCCGTCCAGGACAGGACATTGTTGTCCCGGAGAGGGTCGGGAACGATGTGATCGGGGTCGGCAACGACGTCGATACGCACGATGTCCCCGGCCGGCGCACGCGTCGGCGCGAGAACCAGCGTCACAGCCCCGCCGACGGTCAGTGGCACGTATTGGGTCGCGTAGACCTCGTCGCGCGCCCCGCCCGCGGTGGTGACGATCGCTGCAACGCGGAAGGCGCCGAGGTCGCCGTTGAGCGGAAGGTTCGGGATGATGGTGGATCCCAGGTTCTGCACGTTCGCCGCGACCACAACAAATCCGTCGCTACCTGCAACGCAGAGCATGCTGTTGAGCTTGAGGTCGGAATGCCGCGGTTGATCGTCGAAGATCGGGTAGAAATACATCGTGTTGTCCGGGAATGTCAGAAGGTAGGGGACGTACACCGGACGCGGTGGAATCTCGTCGGTATAGGGGGTCGCCGATGCCGCGAACGATGCGTCCCGATAGGTGCCGCTGATCTGACAACCCGCAAGTGTCACGGCGACGGCGACCATTCCAAACTTGGCGATCGAGCGCATCAGCAGCTCCCTTCGACGGCAAGTGGTGCGGCGCGCACGGGTGACGGAACGCGGGGTCCGGCTCCCGGAGCGCCGCCGGACCGGTCATGATGGCGGCATAATCCCTGCCGGTCAACTCCGAGGCGGTCCCGCATTGGTGCGGTCGGGTTCACACGGAGGCAGGTTCTCACGGATCACCGCGAGCAGCGAGGCGTAGAGCGTTTCATTGTTTGCCGCGTCGCGCGCCGCCAACTGCTCCGCTTCGGTGCCGGCAAGTGCTGTCCCGGAGTCGGACCAGGCGCGGGCGTCGGAAAGCACCCCGTGCTCGTAGCGATACTCTGCCCTCGGCGTGCCATCCAGATGCCACGAACGCACGATGCCATGCGGCCGGTCATCCACATACGGCGCCTCGAGGCTGCGTCCGGCTTCGAGGCGTCCGTCGGGGGGTGTGTACCACAGCGCGACCGTCCCGCTTTTCGCGTCGTTGTCGAAGGGCATGACCGCGACACGTGCACCCGCGGCCGACCAGAAGATAAACGTGCCGGTCATGCGGCCCTGCGCGAAGGCGCCGACGACGCGCAACCGGCCATCGGGCATGCGCAGCTCGTAACCGCCGTTGGGCACGCCATAGCGGCATTGACCGACGACGACGTAAGGCTGCGCGAGCGCTTGCCCGGCGGCGAGCGCGAGCACACAGCACGCCATCGCGACACTCAGGCGCGACGCTTCGCCCACCACGCCGCAAGCTCGCCCACGATGCCGCGGCGGAACGCGAGCACGCAGACCACGAAGATCGCTCCGGTGATCACCGTCACCCATTGGCCGAGCGGGGCGAGGTAATTCTGCAGGCCGACGATGACGAGCGCGCCGGCGACCGGACCGAAAATCGTGCCCATGCCACCGAGAAGCGTCATCAACACGACCTCACCCGACATCGTCCAGTGGACGTCGGTCAGCGACGCGAGCTGGAACACGATCGCCTTCGTTGCGCCGGCAAGCCCCGACAACGCCGCCGACAGGACGAACGCGAGCAGCTTGTACCTGTCGGCATCGTAACCGAGCGAAATCGCTCTGGGTTCATTCTCGCGGATCGCCTTCAAAACCTGGCCAAACGGTGAATGCACGGTACGGTAGATGAGGAGAAAGGCGCCGACGAAGATCGCCAGCACGACGTAGTAGAGCACCCAGATATTGTTCAGGTCGAGCACGGCAAAAAGCTTTCCCCGCGGCACCGACTGAATGCCGTCTTCGCCGTGAGTGAACGGCGCCTGCAGACAGAAGAAGTACACCATCTGCGCGAGCGCGAGGGTGATCATGGCGAAGTAGATGCCCTGGCTACGGATCGCCAGCAAACCCGTGACCAGCCCCAGCAGCGCCGACGCCGCGGTCCCGAGCGCGATCGCGGCCTCGGGTGGCAGGCCCCAGACTTTCGCGGCGTGCGCGCACACATAGCCCGCCATGCCGAGGAACATCGCGTGGCCGAAGGACAACAGCCCGCCGAACCCGATCAGGAGATTGAACGCGCAGGCGAAGAGCGCCATGCACAGGACGTTCATCAGAAATACCGGGTAGACGACGACCGGCGCCACGGCAAAGAGGGCCACCATGAGGGCAAACGCAATCGCCGTCGTGCGCTCGGTTTCTCCGAAGGGCACGCGGGCGGCGGGCGACGTCGGGTCCGGCATGGCTAGCGGGCGCGACCGAAAAGGCCGGACGGCTTGATCAGAAGTACGATCGCCATGATGATGAAAATCACGGTGTTCGATGCCTCGGGATAGAAGACTTTGGTCAGGCCCTCGATGACGCCGAGCCCGAACCCGGTGATGATCGAGCCCAGGATCGAGCCCATGCCGCCGATGACGACCACCGCGAATACGACGATGATCAGGTTCGCACCCATCTGCGGATTGACCTGGTAGATCGGCGCGGCCATGACGCCGGCGAAGGCCGCCAGGCCAACGCCGAACCCGTAGGTCAAGGTGATCATCCGCGGCACGTTGATGCCGAAAGCCTGCACGAGCGCCGCATTCTCGGTCGCCGCGCGCAGGTAGGAGCCGAGCTTGGTCCGTTCGATCACATACCAAGTGCCGAGGCAGACGACGAGCGAGACCGCGATCACCCACGCCCGGTACTTGGGCAGGAACATGAAACTGAGGTTGTATGCGCCGGCGAACTCCTGCGGCAGCTGGTACGGCAGGCCGGAGCTGCCGAAGTAATTCGTGAACACACCCTGGATGATCAACGCCAGGCCAAAGGTCAGGAGCAGGCCGTAGAGATGGTCGAGCTTGTAGAGCCTCGCGAGCATCGTGCGCTCTATCGCGACGCCGATGGCGCCGACCGCGAGTGGCGCAATCAGGAGAGCCCACCAATAGCCGACACCAAGGTACTGCAGCAGGAACCAGGCACAGAACGCGCCCATCATGTACTGCGCGCCGTGCGTAAAATTGATGATGTTGAGCAGCCCGAAGATCACCGCCAGGCCGAGCGACAGCATCGCGTAGAACGCGCCGTTGATGAGCCCGATCAGGAGCTGGCCGAACAGCGCCTGCGTCGGTACGCCGAAGATTTCCGTCATCGGAAACGTATCATACGAGCCGTGATCCAACCCGAGGTGCCGTCATTCCCGCGAAGGCGGGAATCCAGCGTCTTGTGTTCATACGACACTGGATCCCCGCTTGCGCGGGGATGACGCGGCTGTTTCCGATCGCTGCGAGGCTTCGCCCCTTGCTCTCGGACATCCGCGTCACTTCACCAGCGGACACTCGCCGTCCTTGAGCGGCCGAAACGCCTGATCCGCGGGAATCGTCGCGCGAACCTTGTAATAGTCCCAAGGACCCTTCGACTCCGACGGCTTCTTGACCTCGACCAGGTACGCGGGATGAATCTTGCGGCCGTCGACACGAATCGAGCCTTTGCCGAACAGCGGGTCGTCGGTCGGCGTCTCCTTCATCTTCGCGATCACCTTGGTGCCGTCGTCGCTCTTCAACGCCTCGACGGCCTTCAGATAGTGCGTCAGCGCCGAATAAACGCCGGCGTGGATCATCGTCGGGTAGATGCCCTTGTCGCGCTCGGCAAAGCGCTTGGCAAACGCCCGCGTCTGATCGTTCGAGTCCCAGTAGAACGTGTTGGTGACGATCAGCCCCTGCGCGGTCGGCAGGCCCAGCGCGTGGATGTCGGTGAGGAATACCAACAGCCCGGCGAGGTTCTGGCCGCCCTTGACGATCCCGAATTCGGCCGCCTGCTTGATCGAGTTCGTAGTGTCGCCGCCCGCGTTGGCCAGCCCGATGATCTTCGCCTTGGATGCTTGCGCCTGCAGCAGAAACGAGCTGAAGTCCTGCGTATTCAGCGGGTGGCGCACCTTGCCCAGTACCTTGCCGCCGTTCTTGAGCACGACCGCCTCGGTGTCGCGCTCGAGCGCCAGACCGAAAGCGTAGTCGGCGGTCAGGAAGAACCAGGTGTCGCCGCCGGTCTTCACGATAGAGCTGCCGGTGCCGTTGGCCAGCATCCAGGTGTCGTAGGTCCAGTGGATCGTGTTCGGCGAGCACGCCTTGCCGGTGAGATCGGAGGACGCCGCGCCGGAAACGAGGAACGCCTTACCCTTGTCGCGCGTGATCTGGTTGACCGCGAGCGCCACGCCGGAATTCGGCGTGTCGACGATCACATCGACCTTGTCGACGTCGTACCACTGCCGCGTGATGGCCGAACCGACATCCGGTTTGTTCTGATGGTCGGCCGAAACGATCTCGACCTTGTAGCCGCGCTTTTCGATGCCGGAGTCTTCCACTGCCATCCTCGCCGCGGCAACCGAACCCGCTCCGGCAAGGTCGGTGTAGAGGCTCGACATGTCGGACAGCACGCCGATCTTGATCACGCCGTCCGATATCTGGGCCTGCGCCGCGCTCGCTGCAACGACGAGCGTCAGCGCCGTCAAACTAAATCGAATTGCTTTCATGCTTTCTCCTTCGGTGGGTCGATGATGACGGGTGTCAGCGGCAATCTGCTAGACACCCAGATATTCGTGCAGCTTGTCCATTTTTGCGTCGAGCTCGGTATTCGGGATCATATCGACGACACGGCCGCGCTCCATCACGTAATGCCGGTCAGCGACGGTCGCGGCAAAGCGGAAATTCTGCTCGACGAGGAGGATAGTGAAACCCTTCGTCTTCAGGCTCTGAATGGTGCGGCCGATCTGCTGGACGATGACCGGCGCGAGGCCCTCGGTCGGCTCGTCGAGCATCAGCAGATTGGCTCCGGTGCGCAGGATGCGCCCGATCGCCAGCATCTGCTGCTCGCCGCCGGAAAGCTTGGTGCCCTGGCTGTGCAGCCGCTCCTTCAGGTTCGGGAATAGCTCGAAGATCTCCGCGACGCTGAGACCGCCCTCTTTCACCTGAGG
>VBCS01000289.1 GCA_005888955.1 Betaproteobacteria bacterium | reverse complement strand
GCGAAGCGCGTTTCCGGCGTGCGCCTGCTCGACGGACGCTTCATGGTCATCAACCAGGCGATGGCGCTGCCGAAGGGACGTCCGGCGGGCGCGCGCTATCTCGCCACGTTCGTCGAGGAGATGAAGGCGTCCGGCTTCGTCGCCGGTGCCCTGGCGCGACACGGCATCGCGGGCACTACGGTCGCGCCGGCGGCAGGCCGCACCTAGCCGCTTAGGTTCCTTAGTGGCCCGCCAGCTCGGTGGCGAGACCGCGCGCTCGGTAAACCTTGACCAACGTGAGTTCGCGGACCATGAAAGCTCTCCTGCCGATCCTTTGCTCGGTGCTGCTGATTTGCGCGAGCTGCGACACCGCCGTCGCGGATACGATCGTTCGCGATTTGCCGCCCGGCTTGCACGTGCCCGCGAGCGCGCAACCCCGTCCAGGATTCGACATCGAGCGCGCTACCGAGGCATGGCTTGGCCTGCTTTCGCCGGAACAGCGAGCGCTGTCCGACGCTTATTTCGAGGGCGGCTACTGGCTCAAGCTCTGGTCGCTGCTCTACGGGCTCGGCGTCATGGCGATCCTGCTATGGACCGGTTTGAGCCGGCGTATGCGCGATTTTGCGGAAGGCGTGGGCCGCAGGCCGTGGCTTGCCGTCGCGATCTATGGTGGATTTTTCATTCTCGCCACGTTCGTGCTGGACTTGCCGCTGTCGATCTATCGAGGCTTCGTACGCGAGCACCAATACGGCTTGTCGAACCTGAGCTTCCCGGGCTGGCTGCGCGAGGAGGCGATCGGCCTGGCCGTGACGCTCGTCATCGGGTCGGTCGTGCTGTCGGTCTTCTACGCGGGTCTTCGCCGCGCTGGACACCGCTGGTGGGTCTGGGCGACGGGCTTCGCTTTCGTCTTCACGCTGCTCCTGGATCTCGTCTACCCGGTGTTCGTCGCCCCGCTGTTCAACGATTACAAGCCCCTGCCCGAGGGGCCCGTGCGCGAGGCCGTCCTGTCGCTCGCGCGGGCAAACGAGATTCCCACCGATCACCTCGAATGGTTCGATGCCTCGAAACAGACCACGCGCATCAGCGCCAACGTGTCCGGTCTCGGCAACGTCGCGAGAATCAACTTGAACGACAATCTCCTCAACAAGACCTCGCTGCCTGAGATCCGCGCGGTGCTCGGTCACGAGATGGGCCACTACGTCCTCAATCATCCGTTCAAGCTGGCCGTGTACTTCGGGCTGCTCTACGGCGTCGCCTTTGCGGCCGTCCATTTCGTGCTCGACCGCGCGCTCTCGCGCTGGGGGGCCGCGCTCGGCTTGCGCAATCGCGCCGATCCCGCCGCGCTGCCGCTGGTCGTAGCTATCTTTTCGATCGTCTGGTTCGCGCTCACTCCGCTCAGCTACACCGTTGTCCGCAGCGTCGAAGCCGAAGCCGACGCCTTCGGCCTGAATGCGGCCCGCGAGCCGCAGGGCTTCGCGATGGCGGCGATGCGCCTGTCGACCTATCGCAAGCTCAAGCCGGGCCCGCTCGAGGAATTCATCTTCTACGATCATCCCAGCGGCTACGACCGCGTTCGCCGCTCGATGATCTGGCTCAAGGAAAACCAGAACGCAACGCCGCCGCAGCGCCCGTAGCCGGCGGCAAATGCGCTCCGCCGGGCGGCAACAGAGCGCACCGCGATAACGAGGGAACCTACCCGCCCCAGGCCTTGAGCGTCAGAAACTCCCGCCGCGTCTTCGGGCCGTAAGTGACGAAGGCCGGATCCGCGCGCTCGCGATACGCGAGCCGATTCCGCGCGACCTGGTCGGCGGTGAGGTGCTTTTTCAACACGTCCGCGGGAATCTTGTAGACGGCGAGCGCGTTGCGCCCGAACACCTTGGCGCGCAGCGCCGGCGTGATCTTGCTGTAACCATGCTTCGCGGCAAGCGCATCGGAAATCTGAAACGTGCGAAAGGCCTGGATCTGATCCTGCGGCGAGCCGTACCAGATCGAGTCCGTGCCCCACAGCACGTTATCCTCGCCGACGTGCTTGAAGAGCTTCCCCAGCGCATGCGCGGCGGCATCCGGATCGCGCATGAGAAAGCGCCAGGTCGAACCGAGCTCGGCGTAGACGTTGGAGCCCGGCTTGATGTTGTTTTCGCGCAGGCTCGTGACGAGCGCATCGATGCCGTCGCTGCGCTGCGGGTCGTAGGGCCCTTCGGTCTTGCCGGTGACGAAGCCCGAGTGATAGATGAGGAAATTCACGTCGGGATAGCGTTTGGCGACGCGGCCGACGTCGACGCAAGTCGAGTGAACGTACGACTCCGATCCGAACGGCAAGCCCTTGTGAATCGCGATGTTGCGAATGCCGAGCTTGCGCGCTTTCTCGATCATCGCCAACCCGGCGTCGTCGTCGAGAAAGAATCCCTTGCCCTCCGGCCCCCACTGGGTGTAGGTCTTCCACGCGGCGATCGGATAGCGTGCGGCGAGCTCATCCATTCCGTCGAGATCGCCGGCCTGATTCGGATTGACGCGGCCGTGCAGCAGCAGCCGGTGCGTGCCCTCCATTCGCTCGACGATCCCGGCCGTCGCCGCTGCTTCCTCGATCGTCAGCGGCTCGCCCTTGCGCGTCGATGGAACGAACGAGAGCACGACGAGATCGGTATCCGAATCGAGAAAAATGTCCTTGATGAACGCGTCCGCACCCAGGCACTGCAGATAGCCGAGTCCAGGCGCCGAAGCCGCGCTGCAGCCCTTGAGCTCGGTGAAGCTCTTCAGCGGCTGCGCGCCGGGCGGCAGGACGCGCGTCCACGCGCCGGTGGGATTCACGAAGTGGCCCTGCACGTCGAAGATGAATTCCTGGCGATCCAGTGCCGACCGCGCAAGCTGCATGTCCAAGGCCGACTCCGACGGCAGGTCGTAGTAGCCGCCACGGCGCCCACTCGCGGCGTACGCCGCGTTCATTGCGAGCAGCGTGCTCGCCGCCCCGCAGGCGGAGACGAGGAACGTTCGACGCGTAAGACCCAGGTGCCGGGCATGCTTGCCTGCAGCGCCGAGCGCAAGCTTCCGCGCATGGTGATGCACCGGTGAGAGCGGCACCGGCGCGAACTCGCCGTTGGTGGTCGGGTCGAGCTTGATCGGCAGCCGCGTCCCGTCCGGGTCGTTGTGATACCGCATGCGTGACCTCCTCGAACTTGCGCTGCGACGAGATATACGCCCGTTCAACCGGTCATTCAAGCGACCGCCTCCCCTCGCTGCAGTGCGTCAAATCATGGAACCAAGTCGCCTATCCGGCCGGTCAAAGGAGGGAGGAGGCAACGCGATTCTTAGAGGGAGGCTCTATGAGCCGCATCGTTGCGATAATTCCAGTAATACTGGCACTCGCACTC
>VBCS01000283.1 GCA_005888955.1 Betaproteobacteria bacterium | reverse complement strand
TCCCGGTCGTGCTGGTGATGCTGCAGTTGACCTCAGTCGTGCCGCGCAGCGTCCTCATCCTTTACCCGCCGGTATTGATCTTTCTCATGGCGGGCAGTCGCTTTACTTACCGCATCTGGAAGGAGCATCGGCTCTACAGCCCCCTCGCGGCGCTCGGCGAGCCGGTCCTGATCCTCGGTGCCGGCGAGGCCGGCGCGTTGCTGACCAAGGAACTCGCGCACAGCCGCCAATGGCGCGTCGTCGGATTGCTCGACGACGATCGCGCGAAACAGGGGCGGCTGCTGCGCAACGTCAGCGTCCTGGGACCCATCGCGGAATTGCCGTTGTGGGTCCGGCGTTACGGCGTGCGCACCGTGATCATCGCACTGCCGTCGGCGGCGCACAGTGTGCGCCGCCACGTCGCGGAGCTTTGCGCGGCGGCGAGACTCGAGGCGCTGACCGTGCCGTCGTACGAAGACTTGATCAGCGGGCGGTCGCAGCTGACGACGATACGCCATGTAGAGCTCGACGACCTGCTCGGCCGCGACCCGGTCGTACTGGACAGCGCGGGCTTGCGCGAGTGGCTGGGCGACAGGGTGATACTGGTCACCGGCGCGGGCGGTTCGATCGGCGCCGAATTGTGCCGCCAGGTCGCGCGTTATCGGCCCGCCCGGCTGATACTCCTCGAGCTGTCTGAGTACGCGCTCTATCAGATCCAGCAGGGGCTGGAAGACGAGTTCCCCGGCCTGCCGGTGGTCACGATCGTCGGCGACGCCAAGCATGCCACGCTGGTCGAACAGGTATTCACGCGCGAAAAGCCGTCGGTGGTCTTTCACGCGGCCGCGTATAAGCACGTGCCGCTGATGGAAGAAACCAATGCCTGGCAGGCGGTGCGCAACAACGCCTACGGCACCTGGGTGCTCGCGCGCGCGGCGGTCGCCGCGAAGGTCGAAAAATTCGTCCTGGTCTCGACCGATAAGGCGGTCAATCCGACCAACGTAATGGGCGCGTCCAAGCGCCTTGCCGAGATGATCTGCCAGAGCTTGCAAAACGGGGGAACGCAGTTTGTCGTCGTGCGTTTCGGTAACGTGTTCGGCAGCGCCGGCAGCGTGATTCCGCGGTTCCGCGAGCAGATCGCCCGCGGCGGGCCGGTGACCGTTACCCATCCGGAGATCACACGCTACTTCATGTCGCTCTCCGAGGCGACGCAACTGCTGCTCCAGGCAGGCCTGATGGGCAGGGGCGGCGAGGTGCTCGTGCTCGACATGGGCGAGCCGGTGCGGATCGTCGATCTCGCCCGGGACATGATCCGGCTCTCCGGGGCCGATCCTGACGCCATCCGCATCGTGTTCACGGGCCTTCGTCCGGGAGAGAAGCTCTACGAAGAGCCGCTTGCGTCCGAAGAAACGACGCTCGCGACGCCGCACCCGAAACTATTCATCGCGCACGCCCGGCCGAACGGCGCCGATGCCGTCGAGCAGATGATCGCGTGGCTGGAGCGCGACCGGGCCGCGGACGACGCGGAGGTCCGCGCCTACCTCAAGGCGTGGATTCCCGAGTACGCTCCACCAGGGCACATTCCTGCGGCCGTGCTCCCGGTCATTCCCCGACTCGTCCACCGCATGCGTTGAACTCCCTGTCCGCCACGGTCGTACGCTGCCCTTGAAGCTATACCGCAGGTTACTCGGTTACTTGCGTCCTTACCGAGCGATCTTCGGCCTGTGCACGGTCGGCATGCTGGTGGTCGCGTCCACCGACGTGATGATGCTGCGGATCGTGCAGCCGATGCTGAACGAGTTCGGCACCGTCGGCACCGAGGCGACGCTATATCTGCCGCTCGCGATCGTCGGCGTGTTCGTCCTGCGTGGCATCGGCTCGTACATCAGCGAGTACGGCCTGGCGTGGATCGGCTCTCGCATCGTGTTCGACCTTCGTTGCGAAGCATCCGATCACTTGCTGCGAATGCCCACGTCGTTCTACGACGCCACATCCGCCGGCTTTCTCCTTTCCAAAGTGACGTTCGACGCGCAGCAGGTAGCGGCTGCCGCCTCCGAGGCTGTCACGGTCAGCATCCGCAACACCCTGACGATCGCTTTCATGCTGGCGTATCTGCTGTATATCAATTGGCAGCTGACCTTGATAGCCTTCGCCGCATTCCCGTTCGTTGCGCTGACGATTCGACAGATCAACAAGCGGCTGCGGCGAGTGACCGGTCTGGTGCAGGAGCGGACCGCGGCGCTCACCCATGTGCTGGAGGAAGCCATCGCTGCGCATCGCGTCGTCAAGGTGTTTGGCGGCGAGAAGTACGAAAGCGACCGTCTGCGCGCGGCGTCCAACAGGCTCCGGCTTGCGATGGCGAAGCAGTCGGCCGCCGCCGCGCTCGGCACGCCGATCAACCAGATCATCGTTTCCTTCGCCGTCGGCGTGATCTTGTGGGTGGCGGTAAGGCAGAGCACCGACCGGAGCTACGGCGCCGGGGACTTCGTCACGTATGTCCTTGCGTTGCTCAATCTGCTCAATCAGCTCAAGACGCTGAGCAATGTAACCGCGACCGTGCAACGCGGGCTCGTCGCGGCCGCGAGCGTGTTTGCGCTGATCGACGAGCCGCCGGAGGTGGACACCGGGACGGTCGACCTCGGCCGGGTGCGCGGCGAGATCCGCTTCGAGCACGTCACCAAGCGCTACGACCCCGAAGCGCCAGCGGCCCTCTCGGACGTGGATCTTGTCATCGCGCCGGGCGAGTCGGTGGCGTTGGTGGGTCCGAGCGGAGGAGGCAAGACGACGCTGGTGAACCTGATTCCGCACTTTTACGCGCCGACGGAAGGCCGGCTCCTCTTGGACGGACGTGATCTCGCCACCATTCATCTCAAGGAGCTGCGACGGCAGATCGCCCTGGTCAGTCAGGATATCGTGCTATTCAACGATACGATCGCTGCCAATATTGCCTACGGCATGATGGCCGGCGCGCCGCGCGAGGCGATCGAGCGCGCAGCAGAGGCGGCGAACGCACTCGAGTTCATACGCATGCAGCCGGAGGGCTTCGACGCCATAGTCGGCGAACGCGGCATTCGCCTGTCGGGCGGGCAGCGGCAACGGATTGCGATCGCGCGCGCGATACTCAAGGATGCGCCGATCCTGATTCTCGATGAGGCCACCTCGGCGCTCGACACCGAGTCGGAACGGCTGATCCAGACCGCCCTCGAAACCCTGATGCTTGGGCGCACGACGATCGTCATCGCGCATCGGCTGTCGACGATCGAACATTGCGATAGGATCATCGTGCTCGAGCAGGGCCGCATCGTTGAGCAGGGCACTCACACGGAGCTGCTGGCGCGTGCAGGCACGTATGCGCGGCTGGCCCAGCACCAGTTTCGGGAGTCCCCGACTTGACTTGCCCGGTCGCTCGGATGCTAACTGAATTACCCCATGCCGAGCCTCAAGAGCATCGCGCGCCGCTTCTCTGATCGCGCCTTCGGCACTGCGTTCGATCATGCGCTCGCGCGATCGCGACACGCGCCGCGCAACAGTTTTCTCTTCTACTGGAACCGCGGGATGGGCGACGTCGCGCTGTGCCTCGTGCCGCTGTTTGCGCGCATCCGGAGTGAAGCGCCGGGCGCGCGCATTGCGGTCATCACCCGTGATGAATTGAAGGCTCCGTTCGAACTGGCCGATGTCGACGAAGTGTATGTACTCCCGGGGCTGCAGCGTGAAGCGCGAGTCGATCTGGCAGGCGCCTGCACAACGCTCGGCCTCGATCTCGGCGAATTCGGTACGGTCTTCGACTATCCGGATCCCAACCGGTGGCTCGAGGGAAGGCGCGACGAGTTCCCGCCGACGTTGTCCTGGAATCCGCAATGGGATGTCCACGCCGAGCGCCTTCTGCCATTGCCGCGGAACCAGATCGTCATCGGAGCGCATGTGCACTCGGAAACGGCGGGATACTACGGTTATGTCAAGGACTGGCCGGCGGCGGCTTGGCAGTCGCTCTTCGCCCGTTTCGCGGTTGCGGAGCGCGTGCACTGGATCCTCTTTGGACGCACGCCGGGGCCGCCTTACGACGGCGCTAATATCAGCGACTTGCGCGGCAGGACCGATTTCGCGGAACTGCTGTCGATCATCAAGAACCGCTGCCGGCTGCTTATCGCACCCGATAGCGGCGTGCTGACGATGGTCTATTATCTCGACGTTGCGTTTCCGCTCGACGTGATCTCTCTCTGGTCGGACCCGCGCCAGGGCATTCTGCGGCAGGGGTGCAGCTCGCCGAATCCGCTGCTCCGGCATATCCCGCTGTACGGCGCACGCGAAGATATTCGCAATCTGTCGGTCGCCGCAGTCGAGAGCGCCGTGCGCGCGGCTCTGGGCAGCGGCGTACGGCAACCCGCGAGTGATTGCCGGCGACAGCCGTGATCGGGAAGAAAAAATGACGACCGGTGCCGCCCTGATTGACACGCTGCCGGTCAGGCTTCGCCGCGCGCTGCTCATCGCAGCCGGCATTTACCTTGCATTGCTGCCTACAGGCTGGGCCACGGCGGCACGCTCGATCGCTTTCGGCGCCTGCGCCGCGCTCGCGCTGCTGATCCTGGCGTTGAGCCGGTCCGGGCGAGGCGAGTCCATTCCATCGCCCGGCCGCGCGATCGTCGGGGCGCTTCTCCTGTGGTGCGGCTGCGCGATGGCGTCGGCTACGTGGTCGGTCGATCTCGCGTATACGCTTGGTGAGTTTCGACACGAGCTGGCTTGGGGATTGCTGACCATGGTGAGCTTCTATGTCGCGGCCCGCGACCGCGAAGCATGGCGAAGCCTCGTCGCCGTCATGTTGGCGAGCTTCGCGCTGCTGACGGTGCTCGCCGCGGCGTTCGCTGCCTCGCCGGCGGGATGGGACCCTGCGCGTTGGCATGCCGGCGTCGGCGCCTTCTCGACGTTTCTCGTGCTGGTGGCGCCGCTCCTGATCACGCTTCTTGTGCCGGCGCCGATCGGATTCGGTGCCGGAAGACAAACATTGGCCATTGCCGCAGCGCTGCTAGCGCTGTTGCTCCTCGCCGCCCGGCTGTCGGACAATCGAATGGTGTGGATCGCGCTGGCCGCGGTATTCGCGACAGCCTCCGCCCTGGCCGCGCTGCGCTGGCGCACCACCCTTGCGCGCGTGCCCCTGCGCTGGCTCGCGCCACTGGTCGCGCTGTTCCTGGTGTTGGGTTTATTCTTCGCCGACGTCGCGCAGGAGCGCGCGCGCGCGAGTTTTCCAGCGGAAACGACCATCGCGCAGACGTTCGCTGAGGACCCGCGGTTGCCGCTGTGGGATTTCACCGCGGCGCGGATCCGCGAACGTCCGTGGACCGGCTACGGGTTCGGCAAGTCGATCCTGCAAGACGAACTGCGTCTGGCGCTGCACAATCCGATCCTGTCGCACGCGCACAACGTATTCGCGAGCCAGTGGCTGCAACTCGGCGTCTTCGGACTTGTCGCGTTCATTGCGCTGCTCGCGGCGCTCGGGTGGCGCTTTATCGGTTTCTTGCGCGCGCGCGACGACGCGCTCGCGCTTATTGGTCTCATCGGCCTCGCGCTCCTCGTCGGATTCCTCGTCAAGAACCTTACCGACGATTTTCTCGTCCGCAGTAACGCCAAGGAGTTCTGGGCGCTTTGTGCGATGCTGCTCGGCTATGGCGTGCGGCTGGAGCGCGCGATCGGCGCGCGTGCCGCCAGCGTGGCGAACGCCTAGCGCCAGGAACTGCCTGTAGGGGTCTCGTTCCGGCGCATCCCGCTAGAGCGGTTCCAAGACGGACCGAAAAACCACTTCCATCCGGTCGAGCATCCGTTCGATGCCGAAGTCGCGCTCCGCGCGCGCGCGGGCCGCACTGCCGAAACGCGCGCGCAGCGCACCATCGTCGCGCAACCGCGCGAGGCCCGCCGCGAGCGACTCGGCGGAGCGCGGCTCGACGCTGATTCCGGTAACCCCGGCATCGACCACCTCGGGGATCCCGCCGACCGGCGTCGACACCACCGCGATTCCGCACGCCATTGCTTGCATGATTGCCTGCGGGACTCCCTCTTCGCTGTACGACGGCAGCGTAACCAGATTGAGTGCCTGCAGCCAGGGGACGACGTCGTCCTGCTGGCCTGTGAAGCGCACGCGATCGCCGAGCCCCGCGCGCGCGACATGAGCCTCGAGCAGCGCGCGGTCGGGTCCGTCGCCGACCACCAGGATTTGCCAGTCGGCCCACGCTGCGCGGTCGCCGGCAATCGCGTCGAACAGGTAAACGTGGCCCTTCCAGTCGCGCAGGGTCGCGACGATACCGAGCGCGGGACGATCCGGCAATCCGAGCCTCACGCGCGCCAGGCGCGCATCGCCCGGCACATAGCGAGTGAGGTCGATGCCGGTCGGGATCGAGGTCATCCGCTCGGGCGGAATCCGGTTTTCGCGCGCAAGCTTGCGCTTGACCGCTTCGCCCGTCGTCACGATATGTGCGTTCGCGTGCATGTAGAGCCAGCGCGTGCCGATCCGGTTGTGGACCGTCGTGGATACGTGCCGCGTGCGCACGATGGGCGGCCGATCGCGGATCGTGGCGCAGGCGATCGCACCGAGCCAGCTGTCCGTGGAGCTGTGCGTGTTGAGGACATCGATATTGGCGCGATGCGCCAAGAGCCATTGCCGCAATGCCCGCAGATCGGACAGGCGTTTTTTGCGCAGCGGCAGCGTGATCACCGGAACGCCCATGCGCTGCGCCGCTGCCACGATCGGAGCCTCCGGCGGGGCAAGGAGGGTGACGCGGTGACCGCGGTCAAGAAACCCGCGCGATTCAGTGAGGATGCGGATCTCCTGACCGCCCCAGCCGCAGGAATTCTCGGTATGGACGATCGATAGCGGACGCATCGGTCAGAGCCCGAAAGAGGGTGCGTAACGCTGGAACCAGCGCTCGAGAATCAGAAGCACCCACAGCCGCATCGCGTGGTTCTTGCGCCTTGAGGAATGCGCGGCGATGAGCCGCTCGAGCGCCTGCGGCCGGATCAATCCGCGCCGTTGCAGGCCCGCCGGGCCGAGGGCGCGCGCAATCTCGTCCTTCAATTCGCCCGCAAGCCAGCGCTCCAGCGGCATCATGAATCCCTGTTTCGGTCGCTGCACGATCGCAGGCGGCAAATAGCGCCCCGCAAGGTTTTTCAGGATGAGCTTGCACTGCTCACCGCGAACTTTTACGTCCGGGTCGAGCCGGGCGCACCAGCCGTAGAACGAATGGTCAAGGTAGGGCACGCGCGCTTCGAGCGAGAACGCCATCGTTGCCCGGTCGACCTTCGCGAGCAGGTCGTCGGGCAGCCAGAGCCGCGCGTCGATGTTGAGCAAATGATCGAGGTACGACGGCGAGTCGCATTCGTTGAAGTAGATTTCGGCGCGGTCGGCGATCCGCGCGGTGGTGACGGCGCGAAACGCATCGGTGAAGAACTCACCGCGCAGGAGAGCGTCGAAAATGTTGGGGATTGTCGCGTAGCGCCGCGACCGTGGCTCGGTCAGCGCTTTCAGGATGCGGTCGCGCGCCACGCGCGCCGGCAGGCGCCGCGCGAGCCAGGGCAGCGGCGAGCGCGGCGTACCCAGCAGCCCGGTGATGCGCTCCTCTCGTAGCCGCTTCACGTAGTTGCTGTAGCCGCCGAACACCTCGTCGGCGCCTTCGCCGGTGAGCACGACGGTGACCGTCCGCCGCGCGTATTCGGCGAGCAGCATGGTTGGCAGTGCTGCCTGATCGCCGAAAGGCTCGTCGAAGACGCCGACCCACCGGTCGAGCGCGGGCAGGACCTCGTCAGGAGCGAGCATCAGACAGTGATGATGGCTGCCGATGTGGCGCGCGACTCGCGCCGCCGCTTCGTGCTCGCTGCCGACTGCGTTGCCGGTGAAACCGAGATTGAACGTGTCGATGGGTCGTCCCGCAACGCGCGTGGCGAGCGCGGCGATGACGCCGGAATCGACGCCGCCGCTCACAAACGCGCCGAGCGGCACATCGGCTACCAGCATCGATTCGACGGAGCGCGACAGCTCGGCATCCAGCGCATCGACGGCAAGCGTACCTTCGAGACGATGCTTGGGCACGTACGATGGCCGCCAGAACACGCCGGTCGTGAGCTTCCCGTCCCGCACCGACAGCCAATGCCCGGCCGGCAGCTTGCGTACGTCCCGATAGACGCTGTACGGCGCCGGAATGTACTGGCACTCGAGGTAGAGCGCGAGCGCGTCGAGATCGATCGCGCGGGACAGTCGTGGAAAGGGCAACAGCGCCTTGATCTCCGAACCGAACACGAGCGAGCTGGCGTGCCATGCGTAATACAGCGGCTTCACACCGAGATGATCGCGGGCCAGGAAAAGTTGACGCCGAGCGCGGTCCCACACGGCGAACGCAAACATGCCGGACAGCCGATCGACGAGGCGTTCGCCCCACTGCCGCCAGCCATGTACCAGCACTTCGCCGTCGCCGCGGGTCACGAAGACATGGCCGGCGGCGATGAGTTCGCGCCGCAAGGCGCGAAAATTATAGATCTCGCCGTTGAAGACGACTGCGACGGCGCCATCGGCCGCGACCAGGGGCTGCTGACTGCCTTCGATGGCGATGACCGCCAGCCTCCGGAAGCCAAGGCCCACCGGACCATCGAAGTAACAGCCCTCGGAATCCGGTCCGCGATGAACGAGCGCGGCAATCATCGCCGGCAGGGCGTCACGCGTGCGCGGGTCGTCGCTGAGATAGCCGGTGATGCCGCACATGGAAGCTTCAACTCTCGCGCTGTGTCGTTCGGGGCAGCGCGGTGCCACGGTGTGGCGGCTGTCGAACTGCCGGCAAATTATAGCTTAACGCTCGAGGCGCCCGCGGCGTGCGCACCGCATCGGCTCGGCGAATTGCGAGGCGGATATCCGTGCAAGAGCTCGGCCGCGGCGGCGAGCAGTGCATCGGTCGCGATGCCGTGAAGCGAGTCCGGCGCCCCGCCCTCGGCGATCAGCACGCGGTATTGCGGCGCCAGCGGAATCCATTCGTTCTGTCCCTTGTGCGCGCGGAACCAGGCCGCGGCCGGCGCCTGGGTCATCATTGCCAGATGCAGGCTGCCCGTGTCGCCGGAAAGGTTCAACGCGCAGGTTTCGATGAGCGCCGCGAGCCCGGTCACGTCGAGCGTCCCCGCGTACACCTTCCACGGCGGTTCACGCAGGCGCGGCAGCAAGTCGTCAAGCTTGGCACGTTCGCGCGCGTTGCCGGCGCACGATAGGACGATGCGCAGGCCCGGCTGCGCTGCGCGCAGACCCGCGATCAATGCCACGATCTGTTCGCGCGGCAGCTCGCGTGCGTCGGCGGTCGTAAACGGACTGATGTGGATGTAACGGCCTTCGTCGTCGGCGCCGATACCCGCGTCGCGGCGCAGCGCGGGGTCGATCGTAACGTGGAATTCCGGCGCGTCGCCGCCGGCTGCCGCTCCCGCGCCGAATCCGGCTTGTCTCAGGCAGCGCCATTTCTGCAAGTACATCGGCTCGAGGTAATACGGACTCTCGACGACACGCGTGAACAGCCAGCGCCAGCCAGGTGGTCCGCCATCCGCTGGACGGCGGCCGATGCGCAGCCTGGCACGCGTGGCCCAGCTCAGCAGTGACGATCGATCGGAGCCGGTGGTGTTGATCAAGCAGTCGAAGCGCTCGCGCCGTAGTGCGCGGGCCCAGCGCAGGTTTTCGCCAAAGTCCGCCTTGGGCGCATTCGGGTAGGGCCACACGCGATCGACCCAGGGCGTGAGCTTGAACAAGCTCGCGATGTGCGCGTAGATCATCACGTGCAACTCCGCGTCCGGCCATTGACGGCGGACCAGCCACAGCGCGGGCAACAGATGCACGTTGTCGCCGAGACCCGCGAGCTCCATCACCAACAACTTTCGCTGGGCGCTGGCCGGAGCTTCCGCGCGCGCGCTCATGCGGGATTGCCGGTGCTGGCGCGGACCGTTGCGCGCCGGCATGTGCGGTCGTTTCTCTTCATCGACGGTGGCGGACGGGTTCTAGCCTCACGGCGGGCAGCGGTCGGCCGTTTCCACCAGCAGTTCACGCAAGGCTGCGGCCACCGGCGCGACCGGAAGTGTGAGCAGGCAATCCGAAACGTTGCTGCCACCGCAGCCATTGATGTTGCAGGGACGGCAGGGATGAATGGTCGAGCCGACGACACGATGCATGACGCGCCAGGGACCCCACGCCGTCTCGCTGCTTGGACCGAACAGCGCGACCACCGGCGTCTGCATCGCGGCGGCCATGTGCATAGGCGCGGAATCGACACCGATAAGCATGCGGGCTGCACCAATCAGTGCGCCGAGTTCGGGAAGCGTGAGTTCGCCAGACAAATCGATCACCGGGGCTCGGGCAGCCGCGCGGATCGCTTGCGTCAGTACGCGCTCGGAAGGATCGGGTGCGGCCGTCAGCACGACGCGCCACCCCTCTGCGGCAAGAAGATCGACTATGGCGGCATTGGCTGTTGCGGTCCAGCTCTTGAATTGCCATCGCGACCCCGGATGCATGATCACGAACTTTCCGCGCGCAAGCTTGTGCCGCGCCATAAGCGCCGCAACGCACGCATCCGCCGCGGCGCCGGGAACCAACACGAGTGCCTTGTCTGATTCTTCGGGCCATATTCCGATACGACGCAGCGCATCGAGATTCTGTTCGACGACGTGGCGCTCGGTGTGGCGTGGTAGCAGATAGAGGTGGGTGAAAGAGGATCGCCACCAGACGCCCGCATCCACGCGGTCGAGCGCCACCGCATAGCGGGCGCCGACGAGGCGTGTAAGCCAGGCGCCGCGCGGGTGTTCGGTCAAATGGATGACCAGATCGTACCGGCGCCCGCGCAGCGCCCGCCAGAGGCGCAGTTCAGCGCGCAACATGGGCAAACGGCCGCGCTGCTTGAGCCGGCGGTCGATGGTGTGCACGATGCTGATTGCCGGGTGGCGATCGAGCATTGGTGCGGTCTCGCGATAGACCAGCGCATCCACCTCGACATGGGGAGCGGCGCGTTTCAACACCGAAAACACCGGCGACGTCAGCAGGACGTCGCCGTGGTGGCGCAGCTTGATGACCAGTACCCGGCGAATTCGGGCGAAATCGATCGCGTCATCGACGGCCGGCTGGACCATGTGAGCGACAATAGCAGAAGCGTCGGCCCCTCACCACGCGGCGCGCCATGAGCGGTCTTCAGCGATAACGGTTGCCATGAGCGGCGCGCCGAAAAACAGCTTCCATCTCGCGGAGCATTGCGTCAATTCCGAACTTCAGCTGCGCCCGTTCGCGCGCCGACCAGGCAAGCCGCGCCGCGAGCGCGGCATCGCCGAGCAGGCGATCGATCCCGGCGGCGAGCGCGACCGCGTTTTGCTTGGCGACGACGAGCGCCGTTGCATCGCGGATCGCGATCTCGCCAATCGCGCCAGCGTCGGTCGTCACACATGGAATTCCAACGGACATCGCCTGCAGGAGCGCTTGCGGCACGCCCTCCAAGGCATACGAAGGCAGTGCGAATACGTCGAGCGCCCGCAGCCATGGCGCCACGTCCTGCTGATTGCCGACAAGGCGCACCCTGGCGCCGAGCCTCAAGGCGCGGATCTGCGCCACGAGCGCGTCGCGCTGCGGACCGTCGCCCACGATCACGAGCAGCGTCTCGCGCTGCGCGAGCAGCGTCATCGCCTCGAGGAGATAGCGGTGGCCTTTCCAGTTGCGTAGCGTCGCGACGATTCCGACCAAAGGCACGTCCTCGGGTAACTGCAGCGCGCGGCGCGCCGCCAGCTTGTCGCCGGGCATGAAGCGCTTGAAGTCGATACCGGTGGGGATCGACGTAACGCGCGCGGGCGATACTCCGGTGGCGCGAATCAATTCCTGGCGGATCGCCTCTCCGGTCGTGACGATCTCGGCCATCGCTGTGGCGTATAGCCAGCGCGTCGCGGCGCCCCTCGGCACTCGCAGCAAGATATGCCGGGTGCGGATGAGCGCCGGTGGACGCTGCTTGCCGACCCAGAGCGCGCGGCAGGCCAGAGCGGCAAGCCAGCTGTCGGTCGAGCTGTGGCTGTTGACGACGTCGATGCGCTCGGTCGCGAGCGCGCGCCGCAGCGCGATAAGACCTGCCGGCCCCTTGCGGCCGATCGGCAAGGCGAGGACGGGGACCCCAAAGCGTTCCGCCTCGCCAAAGATCGTCGCATTGCGCGGACTGGCGATCCGCACGTCGTGGCCGCGGCGCCGCATGCCGGCTGCTTCGGTGAGGATGCGCAGTTGCTGGCCGCCCCACCCAAGCCAGGACTCCGTGTGCAGAATGCGCACTGCGATCAGACGACGGCGGTGGCCGTCGC
>VBCS01000286.1 GCA_005888955.1 Betaproteobacteria bacterium | reverse complement strand
GTATTCCGGAGCGGCCTCCATGACGACGTGATACTGGTTGAGCGCCGAATAGATGGTCGAGACCTGGCGCTGGCCGAAGGCGTCGTCCAGCGTCGTGTCGATCAGCCTCGGCGAGACGCCCAGCCGCGCCGCGGTGTCGCGATCGATCACGAGCGAGGTCTGCAGCCCCTTGTCCTGCTGATCGGTATTGACGTCGACCAGTTCGTGAAGCTGGCTCATCGCCTGCCGGATGCGCGGCTCCCAGGTGCGCAGCTCGTCCAGATCGTCGGCCTGCAAGGTGTACTGGTACGTCGCATTGGCCTGCCGGCCGCCGACGCGTATGTCCTGCACGGGATTGAGGAAGAGATTCGCTCCGGGCTCGTTCGCGAGCTTGATGCGCAAGCGCGCGATGATCTTGTCTGCGGATTCCTTGCGCTCCGACAGGGGCTTGAGCTGGACGAACATCATTCCGGTGTTGCGCTGCTGGCCGCCGGTGAACGCCACGACATTTTCCACCGCAGGATCGGCGCGGACGATGTCGACGAAGCTCGCGAGCTTCGGCCGCATGGCCTGGAAGGAGATGCTCTGGTCCGCCTGAATGAATCCTTGGAGCCGGCCGGTGTCCTGCTGAGGGAAAAAACCCTTGGGAATGTTCACGTACAGATAGATATTCAGACAGATCGTCACGAAGAGGACCAGCATGACGATCAGCCCGTGGTCGAGCATCCAGGCGAGACTGCGCTCGTAGCCGTGACGCATCGACTCGAATGCTCTTTCGCTCCAAGCATGAAACCGGCCGTGGCGCCGGTCCTTCTCGGGGCGCAGCAGCCGCGAGCACATCATCGGCGTCATCGTGAGCGACAGGATCAGCGAGATGAGAATGGCGACCGACAGCGTCACCGCAAACTCGCGGAAATAGCGGCCGACGATCCCGCCCATCAGCAGGATCGGGATGAAGACCGCGATCAGCGACAGGCTCATCGACAGGACGGTGAAGCCGACCTCGCGCGCGCCTTGCAACGCGGCCTTCAGCGGCGGCATGCCTTCCTCGACGTGACGCGAAACGTTTTCGAGGACGACGATAGCGTCGTCGACGACGAAGCCCGTGGCGATCGTCAGCGCCATCAACGAAAGATTGTTGAGGCTGAAACCGAAGAGATACATGGCGCCAAAAGTCGCGATCAGCGACACCGGCACGGCGACGCAGGGAATCAATGTCGCCCGCCAGTTGCGCAGGAAGAAGAACACGACCAGCACGACCAGGCACACCGCGATGACCAGCGTGCGCTCGACGTCGCGCAGTGACGCGCGGATCGTTCTCGTGCGCTCCATGACGACATCGACCTTGATCGCGCTCGGGATCGACGCGCGAAGCTGCGGCAGCATCGCGGTGATGCTGTCGACGGTCTCGATGATGTTGGCGTTCGGCTGGCGGCTGATGATGATCAGCACCGAAGGCTTGCCGTTGGACGAGCCGGCATTGCGCAAATCCTGGACCGAATCCACGACCTCGCCCAGGTCGGTCAGCTTGACGGCCGATCCGTTGCGGTACGCGACGATGAGCGGTAGATAGTCCCCCGCAACCTTGGCCTGGTCGTTGGCGTAGATCTGCCAGTGGCGGTCGCCTTCCTCCAGCGCTCCTTTCGGACGGTTGGCGTTGGTCGCCGCGAGGACGGCGCGCACGTCCTCGAAGCCGATGCCGTATTTGTTGAGCGTCTGCGGGTTGAGCTCCACGCGCACCGCCGGCAACGAGCTGCCCCCCACCTGGACTTGGCCCACGCCCTGCAACTGCGAGAGCTTCTGCGCGATGATCGTCGAGCCCGCGTCGTACATCTGCCCCTGCGTCATCGTGTCGGAGGTCAGTGCGAGGATCATGATCGGCGCGTCGGCGGGATTCACTTTCCGGTACGTCGGATTGCTGGGAAGTCCCGTCGGCAGCAGGCTCCTGGCGGCGTTGAGCGCGGCCTGTACGTCGCGCGCCGCGCCGTCGATGTCGCGGTTGAGCTCGAATTGCAGCGTGACGCGCGTCGAGCCCAGCGAGCTGTTCGACGTCATCTCGGTGACGCCGGCGATGCGGCCGAGCGAGCGCTCGAGCGGGGTGGCAACCGTCGCGGCCATTGTCTCCGGGCTCGCACCGGGGAGCGACGCCTGCACCGAAATCGTCGGGAAGTCGACCTGCGGCAACGGCGACACCGGCAAAAGCCGAAACGCAGCTGCGCCCGCGAGCGCGAGCCCGATGGTCAGCAAGGTGGTCGCCACCGGGCGATCGATAAAGGGCGCGGACAGGTTCACCTGCCAATCGCGGGCCTTGGCGTCTTTGTCTGCCATGTCAATCGCCGGGCATCGGCGCGGATCCGGGCTTCTCCTTGCGCCCGCGGCGTTGTTCAACGCGGCGTGCGAGGCGGTCGAAGGCGAGGTAGATCACCGGCGTCGTGAACAACGTCAGCACCTGGCTCACGATCAATCCACCGACCATCGTGATCCCGAGCGGGTGCCGCAGCTCGGAACCTACGCCCCAGCCGAGCATCAGCGGCAACGCGGCCAGGAGCGCCGCCATCGTCGTCATCATGATCGGACGGAAGCGCAACAGGCACGCCTGGTAGATGGCCTCGCGCGGCGGCTTGCCTTCCTTGCGCTCCGCATCGAGCGCGAAGTCGATCATCATGATCGCGTTCTTCTTCACGATGCCGATGAGCAGCACGATGCCGATGATGGCGATGACGCCGAGATCGTGGCGGGAGATCATCAACGCGAGCAAGGCGCCGACACCGGCGGACGGCAGCGTCGAAAGAATCGTGATGGGATGGATATAGCTTTCGTAGAGGACGCCCAGCACGATGTACATGGTGATGATCGCGGCGAGGATCAGCCACAGCTCGTTGGCAAGCGACCCGCGAAAGGCGGCCGCCGCGCCCTGAAACTGGATTTGCGCGCTCGCGGGAAGATTGATCTCCTGCTGGACTTTCTCGATCTCCTTCACCGCGTCGCCCAGGGATGCGCCGGACGCGAGATTGAACGAGATCGTCGCGGACGGGAATTGACCGATATGGTTGACGAGCAAAGGCGTGGCGTGCTCGGTTATCCGCGCGATCGCGGTCAGCGGCACCTGCTGCGACGCCTGCTGGCTTACGGGGGCGGCCGACGAGGTCGAGACTCCC
>VBCS01000285.1:4547-8317 GCA_005888955.1 Betaproteobacteria bacterium | reverse complement strand
TGATCCACGAATACGCGGACAACCCGCGGCTTCCCCATCTCGCGCGAGCGGATTCTCCCAACGCAATCCCTTGAAGCCAGCGAAGTCGGTATCGCACGGGCGTCGTGAGTGATGGCGAGCGACGTCAGATGCGCATCGGTCATGAGATTGCCCGCGGTGCCGCTGTCTTGTAGGAGCGATGTCAGCGCTGCCGCTAGCTGATGCCTCTCACGGCGAGCTGCGCATTCGGTTAGGGTTGATGGCCCTATGGCGCGGGCATGGTAACTTTCCATCGATAAACTTGCGAGAATGTAGCTTGGCGGCCGAACCTACGTTTGCGCTCTGCGCGATCCTGAAGGACGAGGCCGACTATATCGAGGAGTGGCTTGCGTTCCATATCCTGCAAGGCGTTTCCCGGGTCATCCTGTACGACAACAATTCCTCGGATGACACGTGCGAGCGTGCAAGGTCATTCGCCAAGTCTATCGATATCCAGGTCATATCCTGGCCTGACTCAGCGCGCGGTTTTGATCGTACCCAGCGGCGGGCCTATGTCGATGGCGCACGCCGACTCTCTGGCGCCGCCGACTATGTTGCTTTTATTGACCTCGACGAATTCCTATTTGCCAGCGATTACGGGCCATTGGGGCAGACCCTTGCCGCCTTTCCGACAAAGATCGCCGCAGTAGCTGTCAATCAACGGATCTTCGGCTCATCTGGTCAGAAGTCGTCGACCGGAGACCTGGTCACATCTCGCTTCACGATGACGGCTGCCGCCGATTATCCGGAAGGGCATTTTTTCAAGACCATCGCAAGACCCGATCGCATCATCCGGTTCGACAGCGTTCACAGCGTCGTCCTCACTTCGGGCACCTACGTGCTCTCGGACGGGTGTCCCCTGCCGCCTCGCCCTGATCATCCGGGATTCTCCAGTCTCATAACAGACGGCGCACTCCGCTTGCACCACTATATGCTCAAGTCGCGGCAAGAGTTCGAGCGCAAGAGACAAAGATGGGCAGGCCAGGATCTCAGTAACCGCTTGACTGATGAGTATTTCAGCGATCGCGACAGGTCCGTCAATGCCGTGCGCGACGAGCGTCTGACGGTGTTTGCGGAACGGATCCGGGAGCTGATCGGTCGCGCCAGAGGCGGCGCGCGTTGAGGCTGTTTCAGCTCGCCGCCGAGCCATGCATTGAATGAATTTTGGCTCCCGGAGGGCCGGCGCTGTCAGCGCGCTCCCACCAAGGCTACTTGTTCGGCGGCGTAACAAACTCGGCGTCGACGGTCAGCGCGTCCGGATGTGATCGGTTCAGCGGGTGTCGATTCGTGTGGCCCACTCCTTCGGACGGCGAAACCACGTTCTTCGTCGCTTGATGCTGTCGCTCGCCAATCGTCGCTTCGCCGTGGTGCTCAATGCGATCCGCCAATCCCGACGCCGCCGCGATGATCCGCAACTACGAACGAAGAGTCCGACACGCGATGCGGATAAGGTGCGATACGAACTCCGCATTGCTCTTGCCAGTCGCGCCCTTCGTTGGCGCTTCCACTGCAAACATTGTGCAGTGGTCCTCTGTCGCCTAAGCATGAACCGAGACCTGTGGCAACGCATACCGACTTCGCATCGACGCCACAGTCCACTGAAACGTAAACATGTAATCCCAGGGTATAGGGATGGGTTTGGCATTCAGGATAAAAGGGAAATGGCGCTGCAGAGGCGTCGAATGCACATAGCGGAGATCTTCGTGTCCGTTGGTGTTGGTCCATAGGTAATGACGCCACCGCGCGCGTGCTCGCCAGTAGTTATAGATGGGCCGAGGGACTTCCGCATGGCGCTGGCTGACGAAACGACGGTAATGATTCAGGCCTTTTTCTGAAAATCGACTTGGGTCTCTGAGGTGGCTATGGCTGGAGGCGACTTTGTCAATGCCAAAGCGGTCTCGCGGCAATCCGGCCTCCTCGGCGATCCGCCGCGGTATCGGCCGATCGTAGCCCCCGCCCACGGACCACGGGCGCATCGCCTCCGAAGTTGCTATGTCGTGGATGATCCGGTTGTGCCGCGCTGCGATGGACGCTGGCGCAAAGGCGAGATATGCCACGCGCAATCGGAATTCGACTGGGCTGAGCCCGTGGGTGTGTCTCACCCATGGTCTACTCAGCTGGTTTGAAACCTTGGCCGCTTTCGGGTCCCAGATGGTATCGCCATAGTCGCCAAGGATCAGGATGCGACCCGGTAGCTGATCTTCGACGGCGGCCAAGGGCACCATAGAATTTGCCGCGGCATAGCCGAATTCGGCTTCCGGGCAGCTACCCAAGGCGAGATATTGCCAGCGCGAATACACCTTGCACCTCATCCCGAGGAAAAATCGCGCGTTCGACGCTCCGCTGTCGCATTTCGGATCCCTGCAGCGGTCATCGATGTACGTGAACGCGTCCGCGCAGCCTGCGGCCTTGGCCAGCACCGTCGCCGCAGTCGAGTCATAGCCTCTGGAGAGAGAGGCTAAAGGCCCATAGCTTCGCTTCCGAGCCGGATCTGCTCCATTGTCGAGGACTTTTCTTGTCCCCTCGAGCAGCAGCTCCTTGTAGGTTTGATAATCGCGGGGCAGCTCGCACAAGCGATGACTGTCGAATCTCACGGCGGCCCGCTCGTCGACGGTGATGATCGTCGAGAAATGCACGCCGAGGCGAGTGGCGGACCGCAGCCTTAGATGACCATTCGGGCAATACAACCCCTGGCGGTAAATGTGAAGAAGGTCGTAGTCGTAAAAGGGATAGATATCATCAGGCTCCTCCCCCGACATGGTCATCACGAAGGCCGGCGAATTGGAAACATAGACCGAGCCATCTTTGACGATGCTGAAGAGCGGACCGAGACGGTCTGTGCTGGTACTGAACCGGACCCGGTCATGCTCCAGAATTCCTCCGGTTCCGGCGACAATGGTTGCCGCGGTGAAATTGAGTGATGCAAAGGAGTCGTTCCACGCCCCCTCGATAAATCCTCGGGAATGCGTTTCCACGAACATGCCGTGGAACACTAAGGCCGCGTCGCCCCCCCGATCCACGCGGGCGCCCCAAGCCAGTGGCGGCAGAGTGGAAATCTCGTGATATCGGAATAGCATGCGTTATCCGCGCGGGCAGGCCAGATGATAATTCAATGGTGACCGTGAGTATTAGCTGGCCTGGCATAAGCGCGTTCACGGCCGGTCGATCGGACGCCGAGCGGCGAAGGCGGCAAGGGGAAGCTTCGATCGGGTAAAATATTAATTTTGTCCTCGCGCAGCGCTCGCGGGTAGGGCGAATTTCATTTGGCCGCGGCGCTACTGGGCTCTTGATGGCCTCCGATCTGACCTTCACGGGTGAACGCTGCCTGCCTCACTGCAGCGGCGAGATCGCCTATCAGGCCTTGCCCGACGCCTCGTTCGATCTGGTCGTGTCCTTCGAGACCATCGAGCACCTGCACTCCGCCGGGACGCGCGCTCTACCGGCTCGCCCCGAGGCCGTGGCTCGACGCGCTTCCGGAACGCTTGTGAACGGAAGACGCACATGATCCGCGCGGATTACGCAAAATGGCTGGCGCGTGGCCATGAGCACGAGCAGGCGGGGCGGCCGATCGACGCCATGGTGTGCTATCGGCGTGCGATCAATTCCAACAAGCACTCGGTCGAGGCGCAGTATCGCCTGGGTCAACTGCTGCGCGGCCTCGGCCGTCATAAGGAGGCACGCGCGGCGTGGCGGGCGGGCCTCGCGCTTAGCCCAGGGGACGAGCGCTTGCTTCTCGGTGTGGCGGGCACGGC
>VBCS01000285.1:0-4540 GCA_005888955.1 Betaproteobacteria bacterium | reverse complement strand
TGGGAGTCGCATTGTCTCGAGTCGCGCAGGGCGACGAAGCAGCCTATGCAGACTTGAGCACGGTGCTCGGCAATGGCGCGGCGTACCGGCGCTGGGACAATCTGGCAATTACCCTGGCGGCCGCGCCGCCGTCCGCCGCGCGCAGCGCCTTCTTGCTCGAGCTTGGTGGGTCGCGGATAAGTGAGTTCCCGCCTCTGCTCCTCGCCCTGACCGCAGAAGAGATGATCGCCTCCGGCGCATTCGAGCAGGCGCGCGAGGTGCTGGCGCGAGCCGAGTTACTTGCGCAGACGATCTATGATCCGGAGGTTTTGCGCCGGCTGGCGCTGGCCGAGGCTTCGAGTGGATCCTCCAAGTCCTGGGCAGAGCGTTACGCGCTTCGCTGCGTGGAGCTAGTCGCGTCCACTCCGCAGGTGGCCTGGCCGCGTCGTACCGCGGGCGAGCCGCTCCGGATCGCGTATCTGATCATGCCGGGCACGCCGATCGTCATCGGGGGTGTCTCCGTCGAGCCCGGAGCGTATCTGCGAGCAGTCGTTGCAGCGCATCCTCGGGAGCGCTTCGCGGCCAGGGTATACGTGGTCGGCGACGCCGCGATCGAGTCCTTGGCAGAACTACTGCCAGCGACCGTCGCCCTCGAGAAACTGGTCATACCCGCAGAGCTGGCGGTGGCACGCAGGGTGGCAGAGTCCGACCCGGACGCGTTGATCGATCTTACCGGCATGAGAGCGCCGTTGGGGTTGTTGCTCGCGCGGCGGCCCGCCCGAACGCTTTGGACCTATCCCGGGCTCGCGGGTGCGCACGTCGCTCCGCTCCCCATGCATGCGCTGCCTGCGCTCGCGGCTAGTGACGAGCAGGTGCTGACGCAGCATCGGCTGGCGCTGGAACGAGCGCTCGGCGAGGCGTGCGCGGGCGAGCTGGCGCTTTCGGCAGCGCGCACGCGTACTGCCGCGGATCTCGCCACCGCTTGGCACTCGGCGGTTGCCGCGCATGAGGCGGGCGAGATGAATGCGGCGATCGCCGGCTATCGCGCGGTGCTGGCGGAACAGCCCGACTATGCGCCGGCCCAGCATCTGCTCGGCGTGCTTCTGCGCGACCGCGGGCAACGCCGCGAGGCGGAGCAAGCATTCGAAGCCGCGCTCGCCGCAGCGCCGGCCTATCCAGAAGCGCGCATTGCGCTGGCCAACCTGTATCGCGAGAGTGGACGGGCGCGTACGGCCGGCAAGCTCTGCGTCGAAGGTCTCGCGCTCGTGCCGAACGAGGTCTCACTGTGGCGCGCGCTCGGACAGGCGCGGTTTGCGCAGGGCCGCGGACGCGCGGCTTGGAAGGCGTTCAAGAACGCACTCAAGCTGGCGCCGGCGGACGGCGAGACGCATTACAACGAGGGTGTGGCGCTCCAGATGTTGCATCGGCGCGGTCTCGCGTTGCGCGCTTATCAGCGAGCGCTGGCGCTCTCGCCTGAGCTGATCGCGGCCGACTTCAACATCGGCGTGATCTTTCGCGAGCAGGGTCGCGCACAGGCTGCGATCAGCGCGTTCGAGCACGTTCTTACGCGCGACCCTCGGCACGTCGCCGCGCACAAGGCGCTCGCCGAGACACTGCTAGGCGCCGGACGGATCGACGACTGGTTGAAGGCATTCGACCGCTTCGAGGCCGCGTGTCCCGACGCACTCCCGCTCGCCGTAATGGCGCTCGAGGCCTGTCAGTATCGAGGTGATTTCGCTGGGCTCGATCGCTATCTCGAGCGCCTGGAGCGAGACGAATTCAGGGCGGCGGGCGACACGGAACTTGCCGACTGCCTGGAGGAGTTGCTCTATCTGCTGCTGTTCTTCGACGTCGATCCGGAGTGGCATCTGTCGCTGTACAAGCGTTACGATGCCGTGGCGGGGCGCGTCTACGGTCGCCCGTCGCCGCTGCCGGAGGAGCGCCGGCCGGGGAAGATCCGCGTCGGCTACCTCTCGGGGGACTTGCGCAGCCATGTCATGGGCAAGATGATGTGGTCGGCGATCGAGCGCCACGACCGGGAGCGCTTCGAGCTTTTCTTCTACTCGCTCTCCACCGCGAGTGACGAATGGACTGCGCGTTATCGCGGGCTTTCCGAGCATTTCGAGATCATCGCAGAGCTCTCGGAAAGAGAGGCAGCCAAGCGCATCGCTGCCGACGATCTCGATCTGCTGGTCGATCTGGCCACCAACACGGCGGGCGCGAAGCCGGGCATCCTGGCGTTGAAGCCTGCGCGCGTGCAACTCACGCATGTCGCGAGCGCGGGGGTGGTCGGTCTGTCCGCCGTCGACTTCAAGCTGACCGACGCCTATGCCGACTTGCCCGAGAATCAGCAGTTCCAGCTCGAGACGCTGCTGCCCATGGAGGGCTGCGTCTATCCCTATGGGCATGTCGCGCCTGCGCCTGAGCACCCGTTTCATCGTGAGCGAATTGGCATCGCTGCGGACAGGATTGTGATCGGCGCCTTCGTCAATCAGCTCAAGCTCTCGCGGCGTTGCCTCGCGCTGTGGCGCGAGATCCTGGAGCGTGTTCCCAACGCTATCCTCGCCGTGTCCCCGCGCTCTCCCGAGCACCGCGTGATCTACGGACGGCTCTTCTCCGCGGCCGGCATCGCGCATTCGCGCGTGTGCGTGGTGCCGCAGGGGCGCGACGACGCGGAGAACCAGGCTCGCTACAACATCGTCGACTTCGTGCTCGATCCGATGCCCTTCGGCAGCGCCAACGGCAGCTTGGAGCCGCTCGACATGGGCGTTCCAGTCGTCACGCTTGCCGGACGCAGGCACGGTGAACGCTGCGCTTACAGTATTCTCGCCAACCTTGGCGTGATGCAGACTGTTGCTCACAGCGGCCGCGAGTACGTCGAAATCGCGGTCCGGCTCGCGACCGACGCGGCGTTTAGGACCGAGGTCGCCGCCGCCATCTGCAACGCCCTCGAGCACTCGGCGCTGACCGACATGGATGCGCACACGCGGCACCTCGAGCGGGCTTACCTGGAGGCGCTCGAACAACGCTATCCCGCGGCGCTTCACGCCGTGCGCGATGGGACTGATGGCTGACATCGCAACGGCGTCCGCCGGGATCGAGCGTGCGCGGCGGCGCCTCGCCGCAGGCGACCTTGCCACGGCGCGCAGCGAAGCCGAGGCGATCGTCGGCGGCGCTGCCGGTAGCGAAGAACGTTGCGCGGCGCATCTCGTCCTCGCGGTTTGCTGCGACAAGGCTGGTGATGCGGCCGCAGCGCTCGAGCACACGCGCGCGGCCGTAGACAGCGCGCCGGGAGATCCGGTCGCGTACTACGCTCACGCCGAGCAGCAGGAGGCATCCGGCGACAAGGCCGGCGCACTCGCGAGCTTGCGCCGCGCGATCGAGATCGAGCCGCGCTTTGCGCGCGCGCTTCGCTACCTCGGCATTCTCCTCGGGGAGACCGGCGACGCCGAGGGGGCGATCGCAGCCTTGGAGGAGGCGCTCTTAATCGAGCCCAATCACTCGCGCGCCTGGAACAATCTCGGCAATGCGCAGCGCACCCTCGGCCAGCTCGCAGAGGCGGAGCGCTCGTTCGCCCGCGCGCTCGCGTTGCAGCCGGACTATGCGCTCGCCGCCGCCAACCTCGGCGAAGTCCTGCGCGACCAGGGCGAAGTCGAGCGCGCCGAGACCACGCTGCGCGCGGCGCTCGCGCGGCAGGCGGGAGGTCCGCCTTTCCGGGCCCAGATCGTGCTGCTCGCGGGACTTTTGCGCGAGCGCGGCGCGCTCGACGAAGCGGAGAGGTTGTATCGGCAGGCGATCGAACTCGCGCCGCGCGAATCGGGCGGGCAATGGTCGAGCCTCGCCTGGGTGTTGAGCGAGCGCGGGGCGATGGCCGCGGCGCGCGACGCCTATGCAACCGCGCGGACGGTCGATGCGACCGACCTCCGGAATCTGCTGGGCAAGCACTTGACGCTGCCGATGATCTACGCCGATACGGATCACCTCGCCGCAGAGCGCGCGGGCTTCGCTGCCGGGTTGAGTGCGCTCCAACATGAGCTACCCGCGGCCGCAGCGGCGCTCTCCGAGGAAAAGCTCCTCGACGGCTTTCGCTGGACCAACTTTTTCCTCGCCTATCAGGGGCAGGACGACCGCGCGCTGCAAGCGGCGTACGCGCGCCTGGTGGCGCAGGCGATCGACGCCGGCGCTTCGCGATGGAGACACCGGATCGAAGCACGACCCGTCACCGGACGGCGGCTGCGCGTCGGCTTCGCGTCCGCGTTCTTCCACGTCGGCACCTGCGGGCGCTATTTCAAGAGCTGGATCACCGACCTCGATCGCGAGCGCTTCGAGGTCTTCGCCTACCATCTCTACCCGGGCATGGACGAGATCGCGAGTGCAATCGCGCAGCGTGCCGATTGCTTCCGCACCTTCGCCGGCATGCGCGCGCGACCATCCATCGTGGCGCCGGCGATCCGCGCGGACAAGCTCGATGTTCTCGTCTACCCCGAGCTGGGCATGGATGCTTGCAGCTTCGCGCTCGCGGCACTGCGGCTTGCGCCGCGGCAGTACGCGGGCTGGGGTC
>VBCS01000284.1 GCA_005888955.1 Betaproteobacteria bacterium | reverse complement strand
CCGCGATGGCGGAGTCGGTCCCGCCAAGCATCGCGCTGATCCTGCTTGGCTCGGCCACGGCGATTTCGACGGGAGCTCTGTTCATCGGCGGCGTGCTTCCCGCGGCAACGATCGGTGTGCTCCTGATGATCACCGTGCGCATCCGCGCATCGTTCGCGGATTGGAAGCTGACGCCCAGAGCTCCGCGCAGCGAGATCGTACGGACCGGCCGCCGAGCGATCCTCCCCCTGATGATCCCGGTTATCCTCATCGGCGGCATCGTCGGCGGGGTCGGAACGCCGACCGAAGTGTCGACGTTCGCCGTCCTCTACAGCCTCGTACTCGGCCTGGTGTACCGAAAGATCAATCTGCGCAATTTGTGGTCGAGCCTGACCAGCGCATCGTCGCTGAACGGCATGATCTTCTACACTGTGAGCGCGGCGACAATCTTTTCCTGGGCGTTGACGCTCGAGGGTGTCACGACCGCGATCGCGACGACGATCGCCGGTTTCGGGCGCACCGCTTTTCTGCCTGCGGTGATCGTCATTACCATCATCATGGGGACGATGCTCGAGAGCTTCGTCACCATCGTCATCCTGGCGCCGCTCCTGTATCCAGTGGCGCTGCAACTCGGCATCGATCCGTTGCAATACGGAATCATCATGACCGAGGCGTTCGGCATCGGGATTATCCTGCCTCCGATCGGGATTGCGCTCTACGTCGCCTGCGCGATCAGTGGAGCGCAGATCGAGCGAGCGAGCAAGCCGCTGCTCTGGTACCTCCCCGTCCTGTTGGCGGGACTCTTGCTGGTCACGTTCGTGCCGGCGATCACGACGGTGCTGCCCAACTGGCTCAACTTCAAGTATTGATCATCGATGCGTATGAGGAGAAACGTCATGGATTCATCGCAATGTTTCCGATTTGGTCGCCGTACCGCGAATCTGGTGGCGGGCACTGCAACACGCAGGGACATCCTTCGCTTCGCAGGCGCTTCGGCCGCGGTTGCGGCCTTGTCGCCTTTTGTCTCCGGCGTCGCGGCGGCGCAAGCCGGCGTCAAGCGCATCCGCCTGGCGCACCCGGCGCCGACGGCGCATGGCTGGCACCTCTGGGCGGAGCAGTTCAAGAAAACCCTCGAAGACAAGAGCGGCGGCAAGATGCAGGTGCAGATCTTCCCGAATGCGCAAATGGGCAACGAGCGCGACACTGCGCAAGCCGTGCGCCTCGGCTCGCTTGAGATGGGAGCGATCGGCGTAGGACTGATGAACTGGGTGCCGGAAATGTCGATCACCGATGCTCCGTTCCTGTGGAAGAGTCGCGCACAATCCTACCGGGCGATCGCCGGCGCGTTCGGAGACGACCTGCGCAAGCGCGCGCTCGACAAGGGCTTCATCCTGAGCGGCTGGACGGACCTTGGCTTTCGCTGCATGACCAATAACAAAGTGCCGATCAATTCGGTCAAGGACATGCAGAACCTCAAGATGCGGGTCCCCAACTCGAAGGCCTATATCGCCATGATGCAGGCGACGGGCGCCTCCACGGTGGCCGTCGATCTCTCCGAGTTGTACCTGGCGCTGCGCCAGGGTGTCGCCGACGGCCAGGACACGCCGCCGTCGGTTGTCAAGTCGAACAAGTATTACGAGGTGCAAAAATACGTCTCCAAGACGGACCATATCCTCACCACGGCGTACACGGTGACCAATCCGAAGTTCTTCGACGGCCTGTCTGTCGATGAAAAAAAGGTATTCCTGGCGGCATGCGCGGATGCCGACGATTATCTCCGTCAATACACGCAGAAGGACGAGGCCGAAGCGTACGGCTTCCTCAAGAGCCAGGGGATGCAGGTCAATCTCGACCCGGACGTCGAGTCGTTCCGCGTCGCTTGCGCGCCGGTCATCGAGAAGTTTCCGGATCTGTTCCTGCCTGAGCTGGTGAAGATGGCGCGGGCGACGCCGGCGTGAGCGCGACCGCGGTCTCAGAGGGTGTTCGATCCATGAGAAGCAACAACTCCGTCAAGGAAGCGGCAGCGACGGGCAAGCAGATCCGCGGCGTGCATTTGACCTTTGCCGCGCCGGCGATCATCGAGGTCCTTGCAGCAGTCGACATCCAATTCGTCTACATCGACGGCGAGCACGGATGCTTCGACTGGCGCGACATCGAGACGGGCTGCATCGCAGCGGAGCGACACGATCTCACACCCATCGCGCGCGTCCCGGATGCGTCGCAGGCCACGATCACGCGTTTTCTCGACCGCGGCATCCGGGGCATTGTCGCGCCTCACATCGAATCGCTCGACGCTGCGCGGCAGGTGATTCATTGCGCGTATTTTTCGCCTCTCGGCAGCCGCTCGTTCGGCGCGGGCCGTCCCGAATACGGCCAGCGGATCGAAAGCAGGCCGGCCTACATGCAGGCATGCAATGCGGGAGTCTCGCTCTGCCTCATGATCGAGAGCAAGGCCGGCCTCGATATCGCCGGCGAGCTCGCGGCCTTGCCCGGCGTTGACTACATGAGCTTCGGCATGCTGGATCTCGCACAGTCGCTGGGCCATCCGGGCAATCCCGACCACGGCGCGGTGAAGTCGGCGGTTGCCGATGCCAGTGGCCGCATCCGCGCAGCGGGGAAACGCGTGCGGGAAGATTTCATGAAATTCGTCTGGATCAATGACGTGCTGCTCACGGGGGCGCGTCACCTGCTCGATTCGTGAGAACGATCTTGGATAACTGCACTGCATCCCGGCTTGAATGCGGGGCCAAATCTGCAAGGGCAATTAGATGATCGAAAACGATGTCGTCGTGACTACGAAATACGGCCGTCAGCCGAGCTTCGCCGTGTGTCCGGATGAGCCGGGACAGTTTCCGGCGATCATTCTTTACATGGACGCGCCGGGGATCCGCGAGGAGCTCCGCGACCAGGCGCGACGCATCGCGAAGCACGGCTATTTCTGCCTCCTGCCGGATCTTTACTACCGGCTGGGAACGCTTCGCTTCGACATTCCGCGGCGTGACGAAGCCATGTCGGTGGTCATTCGGGGCGCGATGAAGAGCCTCACCAACGTTGCCGTGACCGACGACACCGCGGGTATGCTCGCCTTTCTGGACGCGCAGGAAAAGGTGAAGCCCGGACCGGTCGGTTGTGTCGGGCATTGCATGAGCGGACCGTTCGCGACCACGGCGGCGGCCCGGTTTCCGCGGATGAAAGCTGCCGCTTCGCTGTACGGCGTCGAGATGGTCACCGATCAACCGGATTCACCTCACCTGCTCCTGAACCAGGTCAAGGGTGAGTTGGAACGTGGTGCCGGACCTGAAAACCGCGCTTGCTAAGGCGGGGACGAAGCACGTGCTGGAGACGATTCCCGGCACGCATCATGGCTACTGCTTTGCGGCGCGCGCCGATTACCACGCTGTCGCTGCCGAGGAGACCTGGGTCAAGTTGTTCGACCTATGGGACCGAAATCTCAAGTAAAAGCGTACGCATCTCGCCATCTGAACCAACGCCATGCCTGTACTCGAGGTCAAGGCCGGTCAAATCCGGTACGAAGTCCACGGTAGCGGATACCCCGTCCTGCTGTTCGCTCCCGGTTTCTTAAGCTCTCGCATCGAGCGGTGGAGCACCAATCCGGCGCGGCCCGGCGTGGCTCAGGACTGGCTGGACCCGATCGTCGAGCTGGCGGCGGAGTTTCAGCTGATCGCCCTGGACGTACGCAATGCCGGGCAATCGCGTGCGGCGATCGGCCCGGAAGACGACTGGACGACATATACCGCCGATCACTTGGCGCTTCTCGACCATCTCGATGTCACCCGTTGCCACGTCATGGGCGCCTGCATCGGCGTCTCGTTTGCGCTCGCGCTTGCCAAGGCGCGACCCGGACTCGTCTCAGCCCTCGTGCTTCAGAACCCGATCGGCATTGCCGCAGGCAACCGGCCTGCCATCGATGGCGAGTTCGAGAAAAGGGCGGCCGAAGTTCGCAACTGGCCCGGGATCGATGCGAAGCAGTTACCGGGTTTCCATCGCCGCATGTTCGGCGGCGATTTCATCTTCAGCGTATCGCGCGAGTTCGTGCGCGGCTGCGACATCCCGATGTTGCTGATGCCGGGAGACGACGTCGTGCACCCGGCCGAGATCTCGGCGGATCTCGCCCTCGCGCCGAACGTGGAAGTGCTCGCGCCATGGAAGGGCCCGCAATACCGCAAGGCGGCCATGAACCGTGTGCGCGACTTCCTTGCCGCTCATCGGCCGGAGGCGACGATGGCGAGCCGCGCAGCTGCGCGTTGAGATGTCGTAGGCAGAATTCCGATGATTCGGCTCGAAGCAAGGAGGACAAACTCGTGACCAGGATTGCCGTGCTTGACGATTGGCAGCGTGTTGCGCGGGCGAGCGCAGACTGGGCGCCACTCATGGCGCGCGCCGAGCTGCGCTTCTTCGAGACGCCGTTCGCGGACGAGGACGACGCCGCGCGCGCCTTGGCGGAGTTCGACATCGTGCTGGTGA
>VBCS01000282.1 GCA_005888955.1 Betaproteobacteria bacterium | reverse complement strand
GACGGCGGGAACGATCCGGATCGGCGGCGAAGACGTGACCCGCGTACCGGCGTCGGCACGCGACGTGTCGATGGTGTTCCAGAGCTACGCGCTGTTCCCGCACATGACCGTGCTCGAGAACGTGAGTTACGGCCTCGTCGTTTCCGGCCTGCCCAAGCCTGAGGTCGCGGCAAAGGCGCAGGCCGCGCTCGCGACAGTCGGCCTGTCCGGTTTCGATGCGCGCTTGCCCTCCGAGCTCTCGGGCGGGCAGCAGCAGCGCGTCGCCGTCGCGCGAGCGCTGGTGCTGGAGCCCGCGGTGTTGCTGTTCGACGAGCCGCTGTCGAATCTCGATGCGCGGCTGCGGCGGCAGATGCGCGAGGAAATCCGCGAGCTGCAGCGGCGGCTGTCGCTCACCGTCGTGTATGTGACGCACGATCAAGCCGAGGCGATGGCGGTGTCCGATCGGATCGTCGTCATGAACAAGGGCGGCGTCGTACAGGAAGGCGCGCCGCGTGAACTCTACGAGCAGCCGAAAGACGTGTTCGTCGCCGGCTTCATGGGCGAGGCGAATCGCCTGCGCGGAACGCTGCGGCGCATCGACGAACGCATGGGCGAAGTCGTGCTGGGCCCGCTCACCCTTAAGCTGGCTCACCGCGGGCTGCCGGCCGGCGAAGTCGACGTCGCGATCCGGCCGGAATCGATCGTTATCGGCGAGGACGCCTCGGGCCTCGCCGGCACCGTCCGCAAGTCCGCCTATCTCGGCGGCCTGATGGAGTACACGATCGGCACGGCGCTCGGCGATCTGTTCGTGATCGATATGGCCGTTGATCACCCGCGAGCCGCCGGCGCGGAGGTCGGCTTGCGCTTCGCGAACCACGGCGTCGTGGCGATCGCGGCCGGCGCGGCGCCCGCATGACGGCCGCTGAGATCTCGGCGCGCGCGGAACTCGCCAGGAGCCTCGCGCGAGAAGCCGGCGCATTGGCACAGCGCTACTTCCACCGTGAGATCGACTTCGTCGCGGAGGCCAAGGGCCCGCAGGATTTCGTCAGCGCCGCGGATCACGCCGTGGAGGCGTTGATCCGGGAGCGGTTGCAGAAGGCGTTTCCCGCGGATTCGGTGCTCGGCGAGGAAAGCGGCGGCGAGCTTGGACGCAATCTCTGGGTCGTCGACCCGATCGACGGCACGCTCAATTTCGTGCACGGCGTGCGCTACTGGTGCATCGCCATCGGCTTCATTGCCGCGGGCGAACGCAGGATCGGCGTGATCTACGATCCGTCGCTCGACGAGCTCTTCTGGGCGGCCAAGGGTGAGAATGCGTGGTGCGACGAAACGCGCCTTCACGTCTCGCCGCGCGACCGGCTCGATCATGCGCTCGTCTGTGCCGGTTACGTGCCGCGGCACCCGCTGGAGCAGCACTTGGCGCTGAAGCGCCGCCTGCACGAAGCCGGCGTCGCGGTGAAGGACATGGGCGCGGGCGCGCTCATGCTCGCGCACGTCGCGGCGGGCCGCTACGATGCCTTCCTCGAGCCGCACATGCATCCCTGGGATGCATCGGCGGGGTTGCTGCTGGTCGAAGAAGCGGGAGGTCGGATACACCCCTACCCTGGCGGGAGGTCGGATACACCCCTACCCTGGGCCGGGCGGGCTCGTCGCGGGCGGACCGGTCATCGCCGCGGCACCGGGCATCTTCGACGCGCTCGAGCGGCTCGCGCTCGCGCGCTGATCTGCCAGAACGCCATGCATAGGCTCGCAATCGTCGCTCTTGTCGTCGCGGCGTATGGCGGCTGGCACTGGTGGAGCACCGAGCGGGCGGTGCATCGGCCGCCAGGCATCGTCGCGCCGGACGAACCGGTACAGGTGAATCTCGAACCGTCGCCGCGCTTCGAGGCCAAGGGCTATACCTTCGTCAAGCGCGCGAAATTCGA
>VBCS01000281.1 GCA_005888955.1 Betaproteobacteria bacterium | reverse complement strand
CGCGGCGATCGCGGGTATCGGCGCCATGAAGAACGTAACCGGGACGAGTAGCGCGGTTGCCATCGTCGCGGTCAGCCCCGGCACCGCGCCGACGAACAAGCCGAACAGCGACGCGGCCAGCATCACCACAATGTTGTACGGATCGAAGACCAGCGCGAAGGCCTGCGCCCAGGCGTGACTCATACGACCCCCACGCTTGCGGCCTCATTGGTCAATTCGGCCGCTGCGCTGCCCCCAAAAGCGGGGGTGCACCCGCGACTTGGCCCTGCGTCGCTCATCGCGCGCTCCGTGTCTGCGCCGCAGTCACCATGCCCAGTTCTGCAGCAGGCCCCAGGGGAGCGGCACCCTGAGCAGCTTGTAGAAGGCGTAATGAATAACCAGGGTGATCACCAGTGCGAGCGGAAGGTTGTTCCGGAGCCGGACGCCGAAAACTGCAAATAGAAGCGCGAGGTAGATCGTGCCGGTCAAAATGAAGCCCAGCCGATCGACGACGCGCGCTCGCCGGCGTGGCGACGCGCCGCGATGCCCTTGGCGATCAGGATCAGCGCGCACACGCTCAAGGCCACGGCGATGACGCCGGGAAACAGCGCCGGCCCGACCTTCTGCCCGGGAATGGTCGAGAAGCTCTGCACGTGCACCAGGATTACCACGCCGAGCAGGAGAAAGAGCGCACCCCAGACGGCGTCGTTGATCTTCATTGCGAGGTCACGGGACGCTGGGCCGTCGTTTCCGCAAAAGGGGGAACCCAGCGTCGTTTGTCGCAAGACTCTGGATCCCCGCATGCGCGGGGATGACGCAGCAACGCCACTGGATCCCCGCATGCGCGGGGATGACGCGGAAACGCCGCTGGATCCCCGCTTTCGCGGGGATGACGCAGCTGTCTCCGATCGCTGCGAGGCTTCGCCTCTGGCTCTCGGACAGCTGCGTCACTTGGCGATTCCGACCGCCTTCATCGTCGCGCCGAGGTCCGCATCCGACTTGGCCATGAACTTGGCGAAATCCTCCGGCCCCGCATAGATGACGCCATAGCCCTGCTTGGCCATGAAATCGGTGTAGTCCTTGCTGGCGACGATTTTCTTGATGGCCGCGACGAGCTTGTCGCGCGCTTCGACAGGAATGTTCTTCGGCGCCGCAATGCCGCGCCACGCCGCCATCGTCCACGCGCTTCCGGTCGCAGCCTTCAGTGTCGGGACGTTGGGAAACAACGCTGCGGGTTGATCAGCCATCACGGCGAGGCTCTTAACCTTGCCGGCGTCGATCAGCGAGCGCGCCTCCGGTAGCGAGCAGGGAACGATCTCGACGCCACCCGCGACCAGATCCTGCAGGCCCGGCGCGGCGCCGTTGGACGGCACCCACGGCACGCTCGCCGGATCGACCTTCATGTCCTGCAGCATGCCGGCGATCGCGAGATGCCAGATCCCGCCCTGCCCGGTGCCCGACGCCTTGAACTTGCCTGGGTTGGCCTTTATCGCAGCGACCAGCTCGTTGACGTTCTTGTACGGCGCATCGGCGCGCACTTGCAATCCTGCCGGATCCGCGTTGACGAGGCCGACGGGGGTATACGACGCGCCGGAGAGCTCGGTCAGGCCCTGCCAATGCATCATGCCGATCTCGACGGTGACGATGCCGATGGTGTAGCCATCAGATGCGGCCGATGCAATCGCCGCGTGCCCGACGACACCGCTTCCGCCGGTGCGGTTGACGACATTCACCGGCTGGCCCACGTCCTTCTCGAGCAGGCTGCCGATGATCCGGGCGGTCGCGTCGGTGCCGCCACCCGCGCCCCATGGCACGATCAGCGTGATCGGGCGTTCGGGGTACGCGCCAAACGCGGCGGGTGGAACCAGGCCGAGCAGCGCGAGCGCCGCGGCCGCGAAGGCGCGCAGAAATAGAGCGTTCATGTGATTCCTCCTGGGTATGGAACGTGCATCGAGGCTCGCGTCGGCCGGTTATCTGGCCATCGCCCCGGTGCGGTCGGCGTCAAAGTAGCAAGCGGCTCCCAGGCGGTCAAGTGGTCAGGCCAATCGCCGCGCGGGCCTGTACGTAGATAAACCTCAAGCCCGCGCGCGAACGTAGTCGGCGAGCGCGGCGATGAGGCGCATGAGATCCGCCTGCAGCGCACCGAAACCGGCGGTCCTCGCGAGCGAAACCTCGTCCATGTAGAGCCGCCGGTTGACCTCGATCTGAAGGCTGTGCCGGCGCTCTGCAGGGCGCCCGTGCTTGCGCACCAGCTCGACACCCTTGTACGGGTCGTTGATCGCGACCTCGTAGCCCATCGCCGAGAGCGTCGCGGCGACAAACGCGGTGAATTCCGGTTCGCAGGTGGTGCCGTCGCGATCGCCCAGGACGAACTCGGCGCGTTCCCGGCCCGGATCGTCCGACATGACGTCGCCGACCGCTGGCATCGAGTGACAGTTCAGATGCCAGACCACGCCGAAACGTCGATAACGCTCGTCGAGCGCCGCCGCGACCGCGGCGTGATAGGGCTCGTAATACAGCGCGATGCGGCGCTCGACGTCGGCCACCGACAGCGGCCGCGCGTACATCGGCACGCCGCCCTGCGCCAGCCGCCAGACGAGCCCGATGCCGAGCTCGGTCTTGCGCGAGCGCGCGATCGGTCCCGGCCAGGG
>VBCS01000279.1 GCA_005888955.1 Betaproteobacteria bacterium | reverse complement strand
CCCGAGCGCGCCGACACGATCGTCGCATAGCCCGCAACCTTGGCCTGCGCGATCACGTCGAGCGTACCGGTAAGCGTGCCGTTCTGGTTCGCCTTGACCAGCACGGCGTTGCCAATGCCTTCATCGATGCCGCGCGCGAGGCGCCGCGGGCTCGTCGTGAAGAGGTCGTCGCCAACCAGTTGCACCTTGGAGCCGAGCCGCGCGGTGAGCAGCTTCCAGCCGATCCAGTCCTCTTCGTCGAGTCCATCCTCGACCGACACCACCGGAAAGTCGGCCACCCAGGCTTCGATCATGCCGATCATCGCCTCGCCGCTCAAGTCGCGGCCTTCGCGCGCCAAGCGATAACGTCCGTCCGCTTCCTTCAACGCCGTCGCGGCGACGTCGATGGCGATGGCGATGTCCTCGCCCGGAATCAAGCCCGCGCGTTCGATCGCCTGGACCATGAGCTCCAGTGCCGCGCGGCCGGTTTCACATCCTGGGCTCAAGCCACCCTCGTCGGCGAGCAGTATCGGCAGGCCGCGCTCGCGCGACAGCTCGGTCGCGGCTGAGCGCACTCGGGCAAGCAGGTGGATGGCCGCGTCGATCGACGCGGCACGCATCGGCACGGCGAGGAAATCCTGGACGTCCATGCCGCGGCCTGCGTGCAGGCCGCCGCTCAGGATGTTGGTCATCGGTAGCGGCAGTGTCGGCCGCACCTGTGCGAGATCGGCGATGCGCTCGTACAGCGCCTGGCCGCGCGACGCAGCCGCTGCGCGGCAGACAGCGAGCGAGACACCGAGCGCGGCATTGGCGCCGAGGCGCTGCAACCGCGGTGTGCCGTCGAGCTCGCGCAAGCGATCGTCGAGGAGTCGTTGATCGGCGCTGCCCGTGCCGCGCAGCGCGCCCGCAATCTCACCGTTGACGTTGGCCACCGCCTTCTGCACGCCGAGGCCCGCGTAGCGCGCGGGGTCGCCATCGCGCAGTTCGTGGGCTTCGGCGGCGCCGGTCGATGCACCCGAGGGGACGCTGGCGCGACCGAAGCTGCCGTCATCGAGGATCGCGTCGACTTCGACCGTAGGCCGCCCCCGCGAGTCGAGGATTTCCCGCGCATGCACCGTGCGGATCGCGACAGTTTTCACCTCACCGCCCCTGTCGCTCCACCGTTGCCTTGGGCGAAGTGCGTTTTGGGCCTACCACCCGCCCTCAGCGCGAGTGATGCACGTTTTGTCCCAGCATCTCCGGCGTAATGAGCGTTATGCCGCGCTCGGTAACGTGAAAACGCTGGCGATCCTGCTCCTGATCGACGCCGACGCTCAGGCCGGGCGGCAACCGACAGTACTTGTCGACTACCGTACGCTTGAGCACGACATTGCGCCCGATGTCGACATTGGGCAGGATGACGGACTCTTCGATCGTGCAGTAGCTGTGGACGTGCACGTTGGAGAAGAGGAGCGATCGGTTCACGGTCGAGCCACTGATGATGCAGCCGCCGGAAACCAGCGAATTCGTGGCGATGCCGCGGCGCGGAGCCTCGTTGTATACGAACTTGGCCGGCGGCAGCTGCTCCTGATAGGTCCAGATCGGCCAGCTTTTATCATAAAGATTCAGCTCCGGCACGACGTCCGAAAGCGCGATATTGGCCTCCCAGTAGGCGTCGATCGTCCCCACGTCCCGCCAGTACGGTTTACCCGCGCTCATATTGACGCAGCTCTGCGCGAAGTCGTGCACGTACACCGCCGAGCCGCGCCTGACCAGCGAAGGAATGATGTCCTTGCCGAAGTCGTGCGTGGAAGCGGCATCGTTGGCGTCGCGCAGCAGCTCGGCGTAGAGGAAGGGGGCATCGAAAATGTAGATGCCCATGCTGGCCAGGGCGCGGTCAGGCCGCTTCGGGTCCGGCGTGGGCTCGTCGGGCTTCTCCTGGAAATCGACGATACGTCGTTGCTCGTCGACCGACATCACGCCGAGCGAGCGAGCGGCGGCCAGCGGGACGTCGATGCATGCCACGCTCATCAGCGCGCCCCGCGCGATGTGGTCGTTCAGCATCGCTCCGTAGTTCATCTTGTAAACGTGATCGCCGGCGAGGATCAACACATGGCGCGGGGCGAGCCGCCGCAGTATATCGATATTCTGATACACCGCGTCGGCGGTCCCCTTGTACCAGCTCGGCACGATGCGCTGCTGCGCGGGCAGCAACTCGACGAACTCATCGAACCGGCCGTCGAGAAAGCTCCAGCCGCGCTGCACATGACGGATCAGGCTCTGCGCCTTGTACTGAGTGCACACTCCGATGCGCCGAATACCGGAATTGACGCAATTCGAAAGCGCGAAATCGATGATCCTGAACTTGCCGCCGAACGGCACCGCCGGTTTGGCGCGCCAGTCCGTGAGTTGCTCCAGCCGGCTTCCGCGCCCGCCGGCGAGGATGAGCGCAAGCGCGCTCTTGGTGGCCGCGCCCGGCACGCTGGCTTCGCGGATCGACGCCCGGTCGATCGCGAGCGTATCTGCCTCTACAACAGTAGCCATGGAGGAGCTCCGGACGTCTCACGTAGCTGTGGCCAACAAAGCCGTGATGTCCACGCGCCGGCCACGCGTTAAAATCAATCCTGCTCGCAGTGCGGTGCCGCGGTCAAGGAGCTTTTGGTGACCGGGTGCAACGACCTCATCGGGCCTGCACCGGCGGGCGCGCGGGGTGCGCAAGGGTGGCCGTGCGGGCGCGTTAATAAGCATGGCTATTTCTCCTACCGACGATTCCGCCATCGAGTCCTGGGAGTCGGTCGCCTACTTTTCGATGGAGATCGGACTCGAGAAGTCGATCCCGACCTACGCGGGCGGGCTCGGCGTTCTTGCCGGCGACACCGTCCGCTCCGCGGCCGACATGAGCGTGCCGTTGGTGGCCGTGTCTCTGGTTCACCGCAAAGGCTACTTCCGCCAGCGGCTTGATGCTGCTGGCAATCAGACCGAAGAGCCGGTCGACTGGCCCGTTGCCGAAAGGCTCGCGAGCCTTGCCCCACGAGTGACCGTCGCGATCGAGGGTCGCCGTGTGCAGTTGCGCGCGTGGCGCTACGATGTGCGTGGCATTTCCGGGCACGTCGTTCCGGTCCTGTTCCTCGACGCGGACCTGCCGGAGAACGCCGCCGAGGATCGTTGCTTGACCGACCATCTCTATGGCGGCGATGCGCGCTACCGCCTTTGTCAGGAAGTGATCCTCGGCATCGGCGGCGTGCGCATGCTGCGTGCTCTCGGCTACCGCAACATCCGGCGGTTTCACATGAACGAGGGTCATGCGGGCCTGCTTACCCTGGAACTCGCCCACGAAAAAGCGCGCGAGCGCGGTGAGACGACGATCACGCGCGAGGTCGTGCAGACGATCAAGCCACTGTGCGTATTCACGACCCATACGCCCGTAGTCGCCGGACACGACCAGTTCCCCTTGACGCTGGTGGCGAGCGTCATCACCGGCTACGGCCACGACTTCGACGAGCGCGCGCGGGAGTTCTGCCTCGACGGCGTACTCAACATGACCCAGCTCGCGCTGGACCACAGCCATTACGTGAACGGCGTGGCGAAAAGGCACGGCGAAGTCGCCCGGCAGATGTTCGCGCAGCGCATGATCGATTCGATCA
>VBCS01000278.1 GCA_005888955.1 Betaproteobacteria bacterium | reverse complement strand
GCCCGCTCGCTCACATTCAATGCTTATGCAGCACAGAATCGCCATTACAAGCGGCGCAACCTCCAGGCCGCGGCGCGCATGGTCATGGCATTCGCGCGCGACCATCCCGAGCTGTTCATCGGCATCGCCCTCGATGCGGACACGTACCTCAATCCATTCTTCGACGAAAAGCAGTGGTACGACTACAACCCGGGAACGCTCAGGCAGTTCCGCGACTGGCTTAAGAGCAGCGGTCCGTACGCGGGCAAGCCGCCTCCGGGCGTACCTGATCTGTCGCGCTACCGACGCAAGCAGCCGCTAACGCTCGCCCAGGTGCGCAAGCTCGCCGGCAAACCGTGGCGCACCTGGGAGGAAGTCGACCCGCCGCGGAGCTTTCCGCGCGAGGGCAAGCCGTTCTGGGAAGACGCGTGGACGCACGAGTGGGAGGTGTTCCGCCGCCACCTTGTTCATCTGCACTACGATGATCTAGCACAGTGGCTGGGCGAAATAGGAGTTCCCAAGTCGCGAATCTATTCGTCGCAAGGATTCATCGCCCCTGTCGCGACGTCCTTTCCGTTCGCGTTGCGCATCGAGAGCCCGTCGAAGAACTACGACACCGGCGGCATGTCGGTCGAGGGCGCGATTCCGCGCAACGGCCACCTCGGTGCGATCGTCTACGGACAAAGTGCGCTCAATGATATTCGCGTCGAGGGCGACGCAAATCTCTTCGCCACGTTCCACCAGATGGACCCCGGCTGGGCAGTCGGAGAGTTCAATACGGCCGATTTCCGTACTGCGAAGGAGTTGCCGACTTATGCAATGGGTTACCGCGCGCTGCGCGAGATGTTCAACTACGGCGCACGTTTTGCCTCGCCGATGGCCTGGAACGGATCCAACGGCATCAACGCGGGCGAGCCAGGTTACGTGTCGTTCACCGCCTGGCGCAACACGCCCCTCGAGGACGCGCTGCGCGACTTCGCCGTTGCTCATGCTTATGTGCCGATCGGCGCACGCCTTTGGACGTTTGGTTCGTCGCGCTACGCCGACCCCGATGGCTGGACCGCGCTTGCCGGCGCCACGGTGACCGCCGGGGCCGGCTATATCGATGCCACGCCGCGGAATGGCGAAGTTGTGCTCGTCTCCCCCGCGCCGCTCGCGCTCGCGCACGGCGAGACCGATCTCTTGATTCTCGGATTGGACACGGCGCTCGTGGAAGCCGTCGAGGTCGAGGCGCGCACTCCCGCCGGCGCGTGGATTCCCCTCGCACCGCGCCGTGCAAGCTCCGACCTCGCGGTGACGAGCGCAGGGCTTTCGGTTCCGCTGGCATGGCCAGTAACCCTCGCCGTCGCCGACCAGGTTCGCGTGTTGCTCCGCTTTCGCGCCCTCGCGGACCCTGTGCGTATTCGCCACATCGCGCTTCTTCCGCCGGCGACTTCGCGTTAGCGCCGGCATTGCGGCGTAGTCGCCGCATCCATTCTCCGGAACGCCGCGTATATCGGCCTACGGCCCGCACTGCGACAAAGCCGGCTCGTGACGGTGTCGCGACGGGTAGCCGGGTGCCGGCCGACGGGGTGACGCCAGCCCGTCGGCCTTCGATCGACGAATGTTCGAGGAGCCATTCCATGTCTGCTGAAACCCTGAAACGCCCTGTGCCGAAGGCGGTCGCCGCGGCCCTGTTTGCCGCCGCACTGGTCGCGCCGTGGACCGGTCCGGCGCAAGCGTCGAGCCACCGCGAGGCGCCGTTCATCGCTTCCCTGCCTCAGGTCGACGGTGCGGATTTCTACATGTTCAACAGCTACGAGCCAGGTCGCAGCGGTTACGTGACGCTTATCGCCAATTACGCGGCCCCAATTACTTCCACCTCGACCCGAACGCGCTCTATGAAATCCATGTCGTCAACGACGGCGGCGCGGTCGAGAACATCACCTTCCAGTTCAAGTTCCAGAACACGCTCGACGACAATCAACTGACCGTCGGCGGGAAGAAGGTGTCGATCCCGCTGGTGCAGAACGGCTCGGCCGACGTTGCGGTCCCCAATTCGCCGGCGCTCAACGTGCACGAGACTTACACGATCAACGTGATCTACGGACCGCGGGCCACGGGCATGCCGCAGCCGGTGCTCAACACCAGCAAGGGAGGTATCACGAAGTTCGACAAGCCGGTCGATAACATCGGCAAGAAGACGATCTCGGACTATCTGACGTATTCGAACCACCACGGTTGGGATATTCAGATCCCGGGCTGCAGCGGCATCGGACGCGTCTTCGCCGGCCAGCGTCGCGACCCCTTCGTCGTCAACCTCGGCGAGACCTTCGACCTGGTCAATATCAAATACCCCGCCACCGAGCTCAACCCGGCGGCGGAGTTCGCGACTGTCGACTCCCTCGTGGATGCCAACGTCACCGCCATCGAGCTCGAAGTCCCGACCGCGTGCCTGACGCAAGGCAAGGGAACCATCATCGGCGGCTGGACGACGGCAAGCCTGCCGGCGACGCGCGCTCTTGGCAGCGTGACGCCCGGCCTCGACGGCGCACAGCAGGTGTCGGGCGGTTACGTGCAGGTCTCGCGGCTGGGCATGCCGCTGGTCAACGAGGTCGTCATCGGTTTGAAGGACAAGAACAAGTTCAACAACAGCGAGCCGAAGGACGACGCGCAGTTCGCTGACTACGTGACCAACCCGACGTTGCCGGCGCTGCTGGAAATCCTGTTCGGCGGCGCGGGGGTCAAGGCGCCGACGAATTTCCCGCGGACCGACCTCGTGGCCGCGTTTCTCACCGGCGTGCAGGGTCTCAACCAGCCTGCGAACGTCGTGGCTTCCGAAATGCTGCGCCTCAACACCGCCATCGCGCCTGTGCCGGCTGCATCTCAGAACCGCCTCGGCGTGCTCGGCGGCGACAACGCCGGCTTCCCGAACGGCCGCCGACCGGGCGACGACGTCGTCGACATCGAGCTACGCGTCGCCATGGGCGTACTGTGCACGCTGAATATTGGCGGCTGTAAGCCGTCCGACGCGCCCGCGGGCTCGCTGCATTACACGGACGGCGCGTTCATCTACGCAGGCTACTTCGCGCCGGCGTTCCCCTACCTGCAGCCTCCGCTGCCAGGCTCTCCTAACCCGGACAATGCGATCCCACGTGCGGCACGGTGAGTGATTCAGCGGCCCGGGCGCAATGCCCGGGCCCTCTCGATCGGTCACCTCAGGAGAACACGACGTGAGTGCCCTTCGCCGGTGCGCATGGATGCTGCTGGCGCTCGCACTGGGCGCGCCCGTTTTCGCCAATCCCTACCTGCCGATCGACGACGACGCCGTGCTCGAGCGGCTGCCGGAGAGGACCGACCCGTCGCTGCGCGACGTCAAGCGCCTGCGTACGGCGCTGGACCGGAATCCCGGCGATCTCGCGCTTGCCGTACGCCTTGCGCGGCGCGCGATCGAAGCGGCTCGTGAAACCGGCGATCCGCGTTTTTTCGGCCAGGCGCAGGCCGCCCTCGCGCCCTGGTGGAAGCAGCCGGATCCGCCGGCACAGGCGCTGCTGTTGCGCGCGACGCTCAAGCAGAGCACGCACGACTTCACAGGCGCGCTCGCCGACCTCGACCGCCTGATCGTGGCCAATCCGCGCGACGGCCAGGCGCTGCTCACGCGCGCCACCGTGCTCACCGTGCAGGGGCGCTATGCGGAAGCGCGGGCCGATTGCACACGCATCGCGCGACTGACCGTGCCGCTGGTGACGATCGCCTGCGACGCCGCGCCCGCCAGCGTATCCGGCGAAGCCGCGTCCGCATATCAGGCACTGTCGGGTGCGCTTGCCGCTCCTGGCGCCGATGCCGGCCTCGCCGAATGGGCGCACACGCTCGCCGGCGAGATCGCGCAACGCCGCGGCAACGCTGCCGCGGCTGAAGCGCACTTTCGCGCCGCGCTCGTGCTCGATTCGCGCGATCCGTACCTGCTCGCCGCATACGCAGACTTTCTGCTCGACCGCAACCGTCCGGCGGAAGTCGTCCCGCTGCTCAAGGACTACACCCGCAACGACAATCTGCTGCTCCGGCTGGCATTGGCCGAGGCACGCCTGCTCGAGATGCGCTCTTCATTCGACGCGCATCGCTCCGCTCTCGAGGACCGGTTCGACGCAGCCCGGCGTCGTGGCGACGCGCTGCATCGACGCGAGGAAGCACGCTACGCGCTCGAGATCGCCGGCAACAGCGCGAGAGCGCTTGCGCTCGCGCGCGAGAACTGGAAAGTCCAGCGCGAAAGTGCCGATCTGCGGATCCTCCTCTCGGCGGCAAAGGCCGCAGGCGACACCGCCGCGCTGCGGGAAGCGGGCGACTGGGCGCGGGCGCACCGGCTCGAAGACGCCGCGATCACGGTCCTGCTGCAAGTGCGATGAAAAGCCTGCTCGCATTGTTGTTCTGCCTCAGTGCCTCCGGCGCCTTTGCGCACAAGCCGAGCGACAGCTACCTGACGCTCGAGCGCCACGGCGCGGCGGTGCAAGGTCAGTGGGACATCGCGCTGCGCGACCTCGACGTAGCGATCACGCTCGACGCCAATGGCGACGGCGAGATCACCTGGGGCGAGGTGCGGGCGAAACGCGCGGAGATCGTCGCTTACGCACTTTCCCGGATCGACATGGTCTCGGGCGGTACAGCTTGCCCGCTCGAGGCTGCCGACGCGTTGATCGACCAGCACAGCGATGGCGCGTACGCCGTGTTGCGGCTGTCAGCCACGTGCCCGCAACCGGGTCCGGCGCTCTCAGTCGACTATCGCCTCCTGTTCGATATCGACCCGACGCATCGGGGATTGTTGCAGTACGTCGAGGATGGGCGGATTCACAGCGCGATCTTCAGCGCCGAATCCCGCGCTCAGACGCTGGGCGCAGGGACCGCCTGGCAACAGCTCGCTGCCTACGTGCACGAGGGCGTCTGGCACATCTGGCTCGGCTTCGATCACATTCTTTTTCTGCTCTCGCTGCTGCTGCCCGCGGTGCTCCTGCGCCACGGTGGCGCCTGGCAGCCCGCGGAGAGCTTCCGCGCCGCGTTCTGGGACGTAGCGAAGATCGTGACCGCGTTCACGGTCGCGCATTCGATCACATTGACACTCGCTGCGCTGGACGTTGTCTCGTTGCCATCGCGGTGGGTGGAGTCGGCCATCGCGCTGTCGGTCGTCCTGGCGGCGATCAACAACGTCTTTCCGGTGGTCAGCCACGGGCGCTGGCTCGCGGCCTTCGGCTTCGGGCTGATCCACGGTTTCGGTTTCGCCGGCGCGTTGCGTGATCTCGGTCTGCCGACCGGATCGCTCGCGCTGTCGCTGTTCGGATTCAACGTCGGCGTCGAGCTGGGACAGCTCGCGATCGTCGGCGTCTTCCTGCCTGCCGCATTCTGGCTTCGCGGGACATGGACGTATCGCCGCGTCGTGCTCGCCGGCGGGTCGGCGCTCATTGCGGCGATCGCAAGCGTCTGGCTCGTCGAGCGCGCCTTCAACGTCGCGATCCTGCCGGCGCTCGCTTGACCTTTCGGACCGGACGAGCTCGCGCTGCACTCCGCGCAGTGCCGCCGCCGCAATAGCGGCGTTACGCATCTCCGCTCCCGGCAGCGAGAGACGCGTTGGTTTCACCGGCGGGCAATCAGCCGGACATGATGCGCCGTCTCCCGTGGTCAGAATGGCCCCAAAGCCACGACTTTGGCCAGCCATTGCTCTTTTTCTTCCGCCGACAGGTCCTTGTTCCAGCAGACCATGATGTGCTGGTGCGTCGTGTGGCGGAATCCCGCGCGCAGGTCGACCTTCTCCGCAAGGGCGTCGCCAACGTAGCCCCAGATTGCGGGCGCATCAGCAAGCCTGGCGAAAGTCACGCGCAACATCTTCTCCGCGATGCCACCAGCGGCCTTGATGATCTTGCGGTGCTCCGTCGGCATCTGGCGATACCGCCGCTCGTCGATCACCAGTCCGCCGCACAGATACGAGTCCTCAAAGGCGAGGTAATGGACGAAGCCCACGGCTTCCAAGCGAGACCGAATGGGTTGGTAGAACGCGACGAAGCTGCGCGGATAATTCGGCGGATCTCCATGGAACCGCCGCCGAAACAGGTCGCCGATGAAGAACTCCGCATCCGCGACTTCCTCGACGCGGATGATGTCGTCGATCGACGACGCGACGACATGGTCTGGTGGCTCTCTGCCGGTGGAACTCGAGTCCTTCGCCACCACCCGCTCGAGATCAACCGCGGCCGGGCTCGTGCCGGTGGCGGCCTTGCCCGAGTCGTCGGCGGCAGCCACCGGCGCTGTCCGCTTGCGCAGGAGCCTGGACAAGAATGAAAGGTTTTCTTGCGCCATGAATGCTCGAACGCAATCGACGGGATGCCGCGATCAAAATGGTGTTGGCAGGAGCGGGCCGCTGTCGGTCCGCCGGAGACGGCGTCCCGCGCGCGACGAAGAATTAATCATACAACACGCGTGGCGCCTCCCATAGCCGACACGGAAATGTCACATGCGCATGGCCTCGCGAAGAATCCTTTCAAGCCCTTCAGGACTCCTCCAGTGCAGGCCGCACATGAAACGCGGGATGTTCCACCGATTGCTTTCTCGCGTCGCATATCCGCCCGCGGTGGAGAAGGCGGCAAGCATCCTGTGCCGCTGCATGTGCTGCGGAAAATATTCCTCGATCAAGTAGTCTGTCGTCTCGCCGTAGGGATATGCAAACAATCGGGCAGCGCCTCCGTTGGTAAGACGCTGTATGTATTCGTCGGCCTGAACGATTTGAGCGTCCGCGTCGGCGAGGTTGTCGATGCCCTTGAACGTGCCCTTCCGTTGGTCGCGCTGCGCGACGGTATCCAGAGTCGGATGCGTATGGTCCCAGCTGTGATTCCCGATTTCCAGGATGCCGGTCTGCGCTGCTTCCGCCCACCAGACGTCACGCCACTGATTCAGGCCGACAATGCAAGTCTTGTCGAGCACCGCGCGCGCTTCGGGCGAAGCGATAACGAACGCCGTACCTTTCGGCTGCGGCCAGTCCCGCCCGTCGCCCTTGCCGCTCTCCTTGAGGATCGTATAGAAGCTCTTGACGTAGCCGAGATACGGATGAGCTTCGATGTCGAGATAGTCGAAGTCCGTGCCGTCATCGAAACTCAACCCGATCCACTGTTCCGAGTCGAGCCGAGATGGCGCGCGGTTCCACGTGAATTCGGCGATTTCCGCGAGTCTGGCGACCTTGAATCCGAGTTTCCGCACGAGCTTGAGGTCTTCCTCCAACGCCACGTGGTCGTTCGATGCGTAGTCTTTGTCGGGTGCGTGCAGAGCGTGATACGCAAGAATCGGAATCGGTCGATGACGTGAGCGCCGACGCATGAACGGCAGGGCAAACATGATCGCGACGCCTGGATGCCGGTCAGGCTCGGTCAGCGATGGAGAGGCTTACGCAGCAGGACCGCACCCTCCTGGGCGAGCTCCTCGCGAAGATCATCTGAAACGCTGGCATCGGATTCGTCGATGACCGACCACGCCCACGCCGGCAGCGCGTCTGCGGTCAAGCCTGCGCCGAGTCTCAGGTGCACGATGGCCTGGTCGCGCAAGCCCGTTGGAGAAACATTCAGCGCGTAGGTAATCAGCTCGGCCCACCCTTGTTTAGCTCGCAGGCGATCGAAATACGTTCGCGTGAACATCCATTTGTCATCGAGCTCGCGATAAATGGGGTCCGAGGCAGGCCGCTCCCGTCGTTTGTAATCTTCGACCATCCGCTCGATAAAGCGGAGGCCCGGGGTCGCCCTTTCGGCATTCGACGCCTGCGAGAGAATCCTCCTGTACGTGAGCTTCAAGAGCGCGTTTCCCGCTTCGAACGGTTCAAAGAAAATCGCCCAACCGCCTGGCGCAAGCGCCCGGAAGCAGGACGCCAAGACGCGTTCGGGTTCGAGTATATGGTGAAGGATCGCGGCACCGACGGCGAGCCCCGCGACCTCCTCCTGATACTGCGCCGCCATCGCGTCTACGCAGATGAGTCCGAAACGTTGGTCGCCGTCCGAACGCTGGCGCAGGAAGTCGCGCAGGATCGCGAGAAGCTGCGGGCTGATATCCGTGGCGATGATCTCCGCGTCCGGGAACCGATCGGCAAGAGGAATGACCGAGTTACCCGACCCTGACCCGATATCGATGATCCGTCCGGGCGAGCTCGGCTTCCCCGCCGCTTCGAGGGCGTTGCCGAGCAGAAAATTCCAATACCCCGTGTCGAAATAGGCACGATGATACTGCTCGGCATTCTCCAGGAATTGGGAAGTTACTCCGACCTTTGCCGCACCGATCGAGCTTTGCGGCGCGTAGATGCCGGCAAATGCCGGCGACTCCGTCCCAAGGTCGACGAGCGGCTCAGCAAAGACCGAGGCGACGTCCATGCGCTGTTGGCGCGTCTTTAGCGATCATCCAGCCGCACTTCCACATACGCGCGGTCGCGCGTCTGGCGCACCCAGTCCTGAAAGGCCTCGTCGGACTTGCGCTGGCGGATCGCGAGCTGCGCCTGCGTGCGCTCGCGGTCAGCGCTGACGTCCTGCTTCCTGCGCCCGAGCACTTCGATCAAGTGCCAGCCGAAGGGCGTGCGCACCGGCGCCGAAACCTGGTTCAGCGTAAGCTTGCTCATCGTTTCCTCGAACACGGGCACCGTGTCGCCGGGGCCGAGCCAGCCAAGATCGCCGCCCTTGGCCGAACTCGCGTCCTCGGAATTGAGCTTCGCCATGTCCTCGAATTTCGCGCCACCGTCGAGCCGATCCTTGAGGCGATCGATCTTGGCCTTGCCCTCGGCTTCGGACGTGATTTCGTTGACGCGAATCAGGATGTGCCGCACATGCGTCTGATCGACCAAAGCCGGCTCGTTGCGACTGCGGCGTTCGATAAGCTTGACGATATGAAATCCCGCGGCGCTGCGCAGGACCGGCGACACGTCGCCGGCCTTCATGCCGCGCACCGTTTCCGCGAACACCGTCGGCAGCCGCGCCCCGGGGCGCCAGCCGAGATTGCCGCCGGAAAGCGCATCGCTCGCATCGGAAAACCCTGCCGCGACCTGCCCGAAGTCCGTGCCGCCGCGGATGTTCTTCAGCGCCTCTTCGGCGCGCCGCCGCTTGGCTTCGATCTGCTCCGCGTTCGCCTGCTCGGGAACCAGGACGAGGATATGCGCGAGACGATATTCGGCTTCGCCTCCGGATTGCGCCTTGATCGTGGCGAGGTAATTTTCGACCTCGGCATCGCTCACCGTGATGCGCGCATCGACCTCGCGCTCGCGCAATCGCTGCATGACGATCTCGCTGCGCACGTCCTCGCGGTACCTGACGTACGCGACGCCCTCCCTGGCGAGCGCCTGACGGAGCCCGTCAAGCGTGAGCTTGTTGTCTTCGGCGATGCGCTGGATCGCGCGCTCGACCTGTGTGTCGTCGACCTTGATGCCGCTGTCCTTCGCGTGCTGCAGCAGGGCACGTTCGGTGATCAGGCGCTCGAGCACCTGCTTGTCGAGGACGTCGGCCGCGGGCTGTTGCACGTTCTGCTGTTTCAACTGCTGCACAACAACGCGTCTTGCGTCGTCGAGCTCGTATTGCGTGATGGCCTCGTCGTTGACCACCGCGATGACGCGGTCGATGGCGACCACGCGTGGCGGAGCCCCGCTCGGTACCGGCGGCGAACTCTGCGCCGAGGCGGCGGCGGCGGCCAGCGCGAGCAGGACAAGAAACAGCGAGCGGACGAACATATGCCTAGAACTCCGGAAAGTATCCGGCGGCCGCACCGGGGGTGGGCTGCACGCTCGGATCGTTGACGGTCAGGTATCCGGGCACGCTGCGCTTGAGGACGTCGATCGGATTGGTACCGAGACGCGCCAGCCCGTTCAACTCGAACTGCACGAACACGGAACTGCTCGCCTGTTGCGTCGTCGTCGTCAATCGCTGCCCGACGATGCGGAATGCCCAGCAGCCGCCATTGTACTCGAGGCCGAGCACTCCCTCCAGCGTCTTGCCGTCGACCAGCGAATAGTTCCAGCGCCCGATCACCGACCAGTTGCCGACGGGCCACTGGCCGGACAGATCGACCTGCTTCAACTGCGTAACGTTTCCGCTGGGGTCGACCTGCTGGCGGAGATAGCGATAGCTCGCATTGAGCACCTTCCCGGGTTCGGGCTGCCAGCGCACGCCGAGGTCCAGCTCCTGCGTCTGCTTGTGATTGACATTGACCTCATAGGTGCCGGCCGCGGTCCAGAAGTCCGACAGCTTGCTCTCGACGGTCAGCAGAACGTCGGACGTATTGGCCGTTCTCGGGGCCTCGGTCAGCGTCACGCGCTGATTCTCGAAGTAGTAGCGCTGCCCGATGGCGGCCCGCAACCGCTCCTCACCGCTGACCGGATCGAGCAGTCGCGTCGTTGCGGCCAGGGTGACCTGGTTCGCGTCGCCAATCCGGTCGTTGCCGAGGTAGCGGTTTTCGGTGAAGAGCTGCGAGAAATTGAAATCGTCGATCGCCGTGTCGAACGCGGGAATCTGATCCTGACGGCGATGCGGTATGTAGACGTAATAGGCGCGCGGCTCGAGCGTCTGGACGAAGCTGCGGCCGAACAAATCGGCATCGCGCTCGAACACGAGCCCGGAGTCGACGCTGGTGATCGGCAGCACGCGGCTGAGGTGCGTGTCCTCGGCGATCGAATCCTCCAGGTCGTAGTGTGTCATGTGCAGGCCCGTGCGCGCGGTGACGAACCAGGCGTTGCCGCGCCGCGTCCAGCTAACCGTCGGATAGAAAAGCGAGCGGGAAGCGGTCATCAACGCCGGCTGGCGGAAGCGCACGAATTCCCCGTTCCCGGCAAATTCGAACCCTTTCCAGTCGACCGGGTTCAGCATCGCCAGGATCTGCGGCTCGCGAAAGTACGGCGGCGTGATCGGATTGTTCGGGTCTTGCAGCGTTTGGAAGCTCTGCACGCGCGCGAGCATCGAGAATGGACCGCTGGTGTAGGCAAGCCCGCCCTCGCGCGGCAGGTTCGTCTGCGACGTGATCGTGAGCCGATCGGACAGGTCGGTGAAATAACTGTCGTCGGAGACCTTCTGCAGGTTGAGGTAGCCGCCGAGCCCGGGCAGAAAGCCGAAGTTCTGGTTATGCTTCCAGGTGAGCCCGTAACGCGTGGTGTTGGTGGCGCGGTCGGG
>VBCS01000280.1 GCA_005888955.1 Betaproteobacteria bacterium | reverse complement strand
CGTCAGGAGGCGAGCGTTATGCCCGATGGAATAACAAAGGTGATCTGCAGGTCGCTGGCGCGGAGCGTGAACCGGTGTGCTGGCTGTTCTTGCCTGCGCGAGGCATTCAGTGCGAAGCGCGAACGACCAGGTTCGGAGGCGACGACCAGTGCGCCCCCTTTGACTTATTGCGACTGCGAACGGCGCCTATTGCGAAATGTCTTCGCGCGCAAGCCGTTGGACAAACCCCGACAGCACGGCGGGCTCGGCGTCGGACACCGCGAGCCAGTCCATGCTCGGGCCGTTCGCACGCGCGACGTTGAATCCGCGCACGGTGCGCAATGCAGACAACGGCGCACGCGACGTTTCCGGTCGCACGAAGACGTCGATCGTGTGCTGGCGGTAGCGGTACACGAGCGTCGCAACCGGGCGCCGCTCGAGATAGTCGAGCCGGCCTCCAATGAGCGCGAACCCTTCGTTCGCCAGGTCCTGCACCGGCGGCGAGTAGTCGAGCCGTGCCGAGAGCCACGGCTTGACCGTATGCCGATCCGATGATGCGACCTCGATCAGGTGGTCGTTGAGCGTCGCACGAACGTGGCTCGAGACCGCCGCGACTGCGAAATCCTCGCTTGCGCGCCACGCGAGAACCGTCGTGCCGAGCATCCATGCGAATACGCTGGCCGTGCATCCCGCGAGCACGCCGCCGGTAAGCCAGCGCCAGCGATCGCTCGTCGGGCGCGATTGAGGCCGTACCGAGGCACGCACGGCGCCCACCGCCGCACGAACTCGCGCCTGCAACGCCGGCGAAGCGACAAAGTACGGCACCTCGGTACGAATACGCGCACGCAGTTCAAGCATGCTCTGGTAACTGGCCGCGCAACCGGCGCAGCCGAGCAGATGTTTCTTGATCGAGTAGTTTCGCAGCGCGTCGACTTCACCGTCGGCGTACGCCGCTACCAGGGTTTCCGCTTGTTTGCAGTTCATTGTCATCTCCAGACGTCAGTTCGCCGCGTGCAAGAGCGGCGATCGCTGCAACAGGCCGCGGGCGCGCGCGAGACGCGACATTACCGTGCCGATCGGTATCTCGGCGATGTTCGCGATCTCCTTGTACGACAGCTCTTCCAACTCGCGCAAAATCAGTACCTCGCGATAGGCCAGCGGCAGCGCCGCGACCGCATCGGCCAGCGCCTTCGACTCGGCGTTGCGCACAAACGCCTGCTCCGGATCGACGGCGGCGGGATCGACCGCCATGTCGATCGCGGTGCCGTCGTCCGGCGCGATCTCCGCTGGACGGTTGCGCTTGCACCAGTCGTAGAATGCGTGGCGCACGATGGTCAGGAACCACGGGCGGGCACTGCTGCCGTTCAGCGAGCCGACGTACTTGAGCGCACGCACGCACGCGTCCTGAACGACGTCCTCCGCGTTGTTGACGTCGTGCGTCAGCCACCGCGCCAGGTTGTATGCGGCATTCAGGTGCGGCAAGACCAGCTCCTCGAAACGGGTGTGATCGGACAAGTCTTTGCTCCATGCTTTCTTGGCTGACCCCGATGCCGGCGGTCTTATTCCGATGCGAATAGGTCTGGCGAGGCTGAAGACACGCGGTGCCGGAACGAACGCAGGCGCTCGATGCGCTGCTTTGGCGGATTGCCGGCAATCGGGGCGCCGTTGATGGCGCCCATCGACATTCCGTTTTGTCGAATGCTACTGCTCGGTGCCTCACGCGGCGACGGTGATCGTTCCGTTCATCGTCTCGTGCCCGGAGCCGCAAAAAATGTCACAAAAGAAAGTGAACGTGCCTACCTTGTCGGGTACAAGGCGCACCCGCGCGACCTGGCCGGGAATGATGTCCGCCCGAACGCCGAAGTCGGGCGCATTGAAGCCCATGAGCACATCGGCCGTGGTGAGCTCCAGAATGACCGGGACGCCCTTCTTCAGCGTCAGCTTATTCGGCGTGTAGGTGAATCTCCGGGCCAGGACCTTGATGACTTGCTCCTGCGGCTGCGCGGCCGCACGCAGGCCGATCGTCGCTGCCCCCAGCAGCAACCCGCTCAATGCCATCGCCAATCGTCTTCTCGAGGCTTGCATCGCATCATGCCTTCACGACCGGAAGCTCGGTGAGCTTGAACTCGGCGTTCTTCGCCTCGGCCTCGATGTCGCGGTAGCCGAGGCCCTTGTAGGGATGCGCCGGATCCCATGGCAGCGGTGTACGTTGCGGCTGCGAGCCCGCCACGGGCAGCGGAAACATCAGCCCCTTGGCCGCGTGATGGGCGATGTGCCCGGTCATCTTGTGGTGCTCCTGGTGAATGTGGCCGTAGAACACCGTGACATTCGGGTGGGGCATCAACAGATCGATCGCCTGCGCGCCGTCGCGCGTAGCCCAGTCCCATTGCGGATAGAGGTCGAACAGGGGTCGGTGCGTCAGCACGACGATGTTCGCGTCTTGCGGCCGCTGTCTGAGGTCCGCAGCGAGCCACTGCAGCTGTTCGTCGCCGATCAACGCTCGCGGATCGGACACGTTGTCCACGGCGATGAAGTGCACGCCCTTGTGGTCGAACGTGTAGTGGGTCTTGCCGAAGAATTCCTGGTACGCCTCGCCCCGGTCGAGTGAAGCGTCATGCTCGCCGGGCATGAAGCGGACGTCCTTCACCTTGAGCTCGCTGACGATCTCCTTGAACTGGGCGAGGCGTTGCCGGCGTTCCTTCGGGTCGTCGGTCGTATGCGTCAGGTCGCCCGTGAAGACGATGAAATCGGGCTGCTGGGACATGCTGTTGACCGCGGCAACGGCCTTCTTGAGCGTTCCCTTGGCGTCCGGGTTGGGGGGGCCTTCGAAGCCCCAATGCGTGTCGG
>VBCS01000044.1 GCA_005888955.1 Betaproteobacteria bacterium | reverse complement strand
CTGTCGTGAATTCAAGCGGTTTCACTGTCGTGAATTCAAGCGGTTTCATAGAAGATTCCTCCCCTGATAGCTGAGAGTTCTGGCGCTGCCGGTCGGGTCATAGTGGGCGCCTTGTCTGCGATCCGCTGCTCTGTGCCGGGCGGCGATTTGTCACAACCCGCCAAGTGCAGACCTGGCGACGGCAAGTCAGCGATCATTAGATGAGACCTAATCGTTACTCCATTGACCCCTGTGACGACCCAAGACATTTTGTGACCGCGTACGGCATTCGCAGCGGGCCCAAGGTGGACTTGGGGAGGCTGCCATCAAAGTAGCAATTACCCTGCCACCTCCGGCACATCGGTTGCGTGCCGTCTCATGACCGGCGCTGCGATGACCGGCGGGCGCCCCTCCCGTTCGACCGACAGGAGCGCCTCGAGAGGCAAGGCAATGCGCGCTTTGGCGAGCGAGGGCGCGCCTACCTGGAGCGGTACAGGCGCTCAGTCGAGCTTGACGAGCTGCTTGCCGAAATTCTCGCCCTTGAGCAAGGCGATGAGTCCCTTGGGGGCATTGTCGATGCCGTGGACGACCGATTCGCGGTACTTGAGCTTGCCTTCGGCGAGATGACCCGCAAGCCCTTCACGCGCCTCGCCGTAGCGATCCTTCCAATCGAACACGATCATGCCCTGCATTCTGATGCGGTTGACGAGCACCGAGCGGAGCATCTTGTAGCCATACGGCTGGGTCGCGTTGTACTCGGCGATGAGCCCGCACACGACGATCCTCGAGAACCGGTTCATCAGTCGCAGCGACGTGTCGAGAATCTCGCCGCCGACATTCTCGAAGTCGACGTCGACGCCCGTCGGGCAGGCCTTGCGCAAGTCGTCCAGCAGATTGCCCGCCTTGTAATCGACGCAGGCGTCGAAGCCGAGCTCCTGCACGACGTAGTCGCACTTGGCCTTGCCGCCCGCGATGCCGACGGCGCGGCAGCCCTTTGTCTTCGCGAGCTGCCCGACCACGCTGCCGACGGCGCCGGACGCTGCCGATACGACGACCGTTTCGCCCGCTTTCGGCTGGCCGATTTCGAACAAGCCGAACCATGCGGTAATCCCGGGCATGCCGAGCACGCCGAGATAGCACGACGCCGGCGCACGCTTGACGTCGATCGGCGTGAGCTCGTCACCTTTCGCCACGCCGTAGAGCTGCCATCCGAGCTGCGTCAGCACCTCATCCCCGGCCTTGAACCGCGGGTCCCGCGATTCGATCACCTCGCCGACCGTCTGGCCGACCATGACCTCGCCTAACTGCGCTGGCGGCACGTACGACTTGACGTCGTTCATGCGTCCGCGCATGTAGGGGTCGAGCGAAAGCCACTCGTTCTTTACGAACACTTCGCCCGCAGCCGGCTTGGCGAGGGGTGCCTCGACGATGCGAAAATTCTCCTCCGTCACCGCTCCCTGCGGACGACTGGCGAGAAGCACTTGCTTGTTGAGTGCGGCCATCGGTACCCACCTCTCAATGCGAACCCACCCAGAAACTCAGCATGCCAATCGAACGAATTTCGATGCCGTCGATCGCGACGTGGACGGATTCGTCGTCGCGCTGTGCCCCCAGCACATACAGCAGCGGCAGGTAATGCTCCGGCGTCGGGACCGCGAGGCGCGCATCCGGTCCGGCCCGATGGTAATCGATCAGTCGATCGTACTGCTTGGTCGCAATCGCGCCGCGCACGTAGTCGTTGAAGCGCGTCGCCCAGTCGTACGCCGCGCCGCCGCCCCAGCCGAACGATCAGCACGCCTTCATCGCGCAGCGGCGCGAGATGCGCGCCGAGCGCGTGATGAAACGCCGCCGGTTGCGTGGCGTCGATCGCGAGCTGCACGACCGGCACGTCCGCTTTCGGAAACGCATGCTTGAGCACCGACCAAGTGCCATGGTCCAGCCCCCAGGATTGATCGAGGCCGACGTCGATGGGCGCGAGGAGCTCGCGCACGCGAGCGGCGAGTGGGGGGTCGCCGGGCGCAGGATACTGCACATCGAACAGCGCCTGCGGAAAGCCGTAGAAATCGTGGATCGTCTTCGGCCGCTCCATACCCGTGACCGCCGTGCCGGGCGTGTACCAGTGCGCCGAGATCGCGAGGATCGACTTGGGCGTGCCGACCTGCGTGCCGAGCTGCCGCCACGCGTCGGTGTAGCGGTTGCGCTCGAGCGTATTCATCGGGCTGCCGTGTCCGAAAAAAATCGCCGGCATGCGGGAGGCGGTCTGGCTCGTCATCGAAAGAATCCGTACCGTGCGCCGCGCGCAATCGCGCAGCCGATGATCAAACAATGCGGCGGATGCCGCGCAATTGCAAGCTTGCCTATCCCCGTCCCGCGGTTATGCTTTTCGTAGGGCCGAATTCATCCGGCCGGCGGCGCGTGCGAATGAATCCGCACCTACGAAACCCCTCGCAGCCAGCCGCGCAATCGCGCGCCGAATACGTTTTCCGCCAGCCCGGCCAGCACCAGCGCGACACCGACCAGTTGCAACGGCGCCAGGCCTTCGCTTAAGAAAATCGCGCCGCTCGCGAGCCCCGATACCGGAATGAGCAGCCCGAAGGGCGAGATGAGCGCAGTGGGATATTTGTGTAGCAATCGCGCCCAGGAGGCAAAGCCGAACAGCGTCGCGCCCCACGCGAGCAGGAGGACGCAGCCCCATGCAAGCAGGCTTGCCGAGGCGATCATGCTCCACACCGCGGAGCCGCCTTCGAACACGTAGGAGAGAAGCGCCAAAGGCAGTGGCGGCACGAGGCTCGACCAGACGACCAGCCCGAACATGTCGTCGTCGTACTTCGCCGCCCGCTTCGCGACCACGTTGCCCACAGCCCACGCCAGCGCGGCGACGATCACCAGCAGGAACCCGATCAGCGTCGCGGTCATGCCGGCCTGCAGCTTGTACACGCCGAGCAGGACAACGCCGACCGTCGCGATCGCGGCGCCGATCAGATCCTCCTTGTGCAGGCGATCGCCGAGGAAGGCGATCGCGAGCCCGACGGTAAAGAAGATCTGGAGCTGGATCACGAGCGAAGACAGGCCCGCGGGCATGCCTAGCTTTATGCCCAAGAACAGAAGCCCGAATTGAACGACGCCGATGGCGAAGCCGTAACCCGCGATGTAGCTCCACGGCATGCGCGGCCGGTCGATGAAGAACACCAGCGGCACCGCGGCGAGGCAAAAGCGCAGTGCCGCGAGCGCGAACGGCGGAATCTCGCGCAAGCCCACCTTGATCGCGACGAAGGAGAAGCCCCAGAGCGCGACGATGGCGAGGATGAGCGCGAGATCGCGCGCGGCGAGCTGCGCCTTGGCGCTCAAAGCTCGACCACGCGTCGCGTCTGCAGCGACTCGCGCAGCGCGACGCCGATGCGGGTCGCTTCGGTCGCGTCGCCCAGCGTGAGCGCCGGCGGCCGATCGTCCTGCACGGCCTGCACGAATTCCATCGTCTCGCGCAGGAACGCGTCCTCGAAGCGCTCGTAGAACGTCGGTGTGCACTCGTTGCGCACGCCGTGGGCATCGGAGATCTCGACGCGGTTCAAGCGCGGGTTCTCGCCGATCGCGAGCCGGCCTTTGGTGCCGAAGATCTCGGTCGAGCTTTCGTGGCCGTGCGCCATCGTGCGCGAAGCGTAGAAACAGGCGAGCTTGCCACCCTCGAATTCGCAGGTGGCGACGCCGTTGTCGACGTCGCCAAACTCCCGCAAGCCCTCGTGGATCGCGATCGTGCCCGCGGCGAAAACGCGCAGCGGCTTCGGCCGACCCAGGAACCAGCGCGCGAGGTCGATGTCGTGCACGCTGCAGTCGAGAAAGATCCCGCCGCTCGTCGGCGCGAAGCGTATGAAAAAGCCGGAAGGGTCGTTCAGGTCGAGATTCTGCGAGCGCACCAGGAACGGCGTGCCGATCAGGCCGGAGCGGATCTTGTCGTATGCGTCGCTGTAGCTCGGGTCGAAGCGGCGGCCGTAGCCGATCATCACCTTGAGCCGCGGATGCTGCGCCGCCTCGGCTTCGACGCTCGCAGCGCCTGGACGATGTGCTCGGCATGCAACGACGTCGGCGTGACCAGGAACACCGCGTCGACACCGGTCTCTCCGAGCAGCGCCGCGTAATCGACGTATAGATTGCGCACGCCGAGCGTGTCTTTCGCCCACGCGAGCTCGTCGGCGACCGGACTGCACGCGGCGACAAGCTCGGCGGCGGGCACGCGCTGCGCGAGGTTCTGCGCGTGGCGGCGACCGAGACGGCCCAGGCCGACGATGCCGATGCGCAGGCGCGATGCGGTGGTCATGGGTTTCGTAGGGCCGA
>VBCS01000277.1 GCA_005888955.1 Betaproteobacteria bacterium | reverse complement strand
CGACGAGGAGCAAGCCGAGGTGGACTCACCCGAGGAATATGCTCGCGTGTCGAACGCGTGCGGGCATTAGCGTCCGCTTCCGGGGCAGACTCGGGTCATGACCGCTTCTGGCCGAACTGGGACACTCGGCCGGCTAAGATCGGGAAGCACGAGGCCCGGGCTCTGAGGGTACCTGTACTCATCGGGGCGCCATCAGCGATCGTCGGGCACGAGCAGCGCCAGCGGAAAGACGTCGAGCGCCGCCGCGACGCTCAGTAGACCGTTCTGGATGGCGTTTGCGTCAACGCGCGTACCGGTGAGTGCGTCGCGCAGCGTCCGTTGCGGCAACGCCGAAATGTCGACGCTCGTGTCCTCCCACACATCGGCGCCGAGGGGCAATCGCGATTCGCCTCCCATCAGCGTGCACGCCAGGCGCGGTGCGATGACGATGGCGCAGTCTTCGCCGATAACTCGCGCATACGCGCAGACATGATCGGCCTTGGCGCCCGCCGTCGGCAACGGCGTGTAGCCGCCGTCGCGGAAGAGCCCCTCGCGCTCGCGCCGCAGTCCAAGCACACGCCAGATCACGAACTGCTTGATGCGGCCGTCGTCGATGTGCTGCAAGAGATCGCGAGCGAGCGATCCGAGCGTTTCTCCGCCGCCGCCCGCGGCCGCGCGCATCGCGTCCAGCGCCTGCCGGCGCGGCGCGTAGTCGACGCCGCGCCGGTTGTCCGGATCGACCAGGGCCAGTTGCCACAGCTCGCAACCCTGGTAGATGTCCGGCACACCGGGCGCGGTAAGCTTGAGCAACGTCTGCGCCAAGCTGTTCAGCATGCCGAACCACGCCACGCGGCGTTGGAACGGAATGAAGTCGGCCAGGAACCGCTCGTTGCCGGGTGGCGTCAGGAGCGCGCGCGCGAAATCGACGTACGCCGCCTCGTAGGCTTCGTTCGGATTGATCCACGAGCTGACCGCCTTGGCTTCGCGCACGACCTTGATCTGGTAGCGCTCGATGCGCTCGCCGAGCTCGGCGCGGGTCGCGGGTTCGTCAGCATGGTCCGGCCACGCGCCCACGAGCGTCTGGTAGAGCAGATATTCGTCGTTCCGCGTCGGCGCCTCCAACTCGTCGAGCTTTTGCTTGCGCGAGCGGTTGAGCCGGCGCCAGCGAGCGACGTGCAGACGCCACTCCGCGGGCATTTCGGAAAGCGCATCGATCCGTGCGCGGACGTCCTCGGAGCGTTTGCTGTCGTGCGTCGACGTGGCGAGCATCGCGTGCGGCCAATGCGCGGCCCGATGCGCGTTGGCGTGATGAAACGCGGGAATGGACACGCCGAATCGTCGCGGATCGCCGCCGACCTCGTTCAGCGACAGCAGCGGGTTGTACAGGTAGAACGCGGTATCTTCCACGCCCTTGGCCATCACCGGGCCCGTGAACTGCTGGACCTTCATCGCAAAGCGCAGGATGTGCGCGCGCTCCGTTTCGGGCCGCTGCTGCGCGAGATCGCCGGACAATACGGCGTGCACGAAGTCGAAGACGGTCGCCTCCGATGCTGCGGCCTTCTTCTTTGCCACGCGCACCGCCCAGTCGATGAAACGTCTGTCTTCCGGCGACACCTGCGTCGCCGTCACGTATGTGCGATACACGGGAAAGCACGCCACGACCTCGGTCAGCGCCGCACGCAGGCTGTACTGCGTGAAGTCGCAGGTGGCGCGATTGGCCTGCGCGATCCGCGCCAGGAGACTCGCCAGCGCATTGAGCTCGGCCGCGACGACGACGTGCATGATGCGTTTTTTGGAGCGATAGACGATCTCGTCGAAATCCAGCCGCCCTTGCACAAAGGCGAAATAGCCACGCGTGAGCTTCGCCTCGGCGCTGGCGTCGACGAAGAGTCCGTTGACCAGATTGGCGAAGTCGTAGCCGGTGGTGCCGGCGACCGGCCACGCCGCCGGCAGTTGCTCGAAGGCGGCGATAATCTTTTCGACGACCATGTACAGCGGCGAGGCGCGCTCGGGCGGTGCAGCGTCGCCGATCGCCGCGGTAAAAGCGGGCAACCGCTCGGCAGCAGCGTGCTGCAGGCGCGAGAAATATTCCGCGGGATCGTAAAGCCCATCGGGATGATCGACGCGCACGCCGTTCACCTGGCCGCTCGCCACAAGCTCGAAGAGCAGGCGATGGGTGGCCTCGAAGACCGCCGGCTCTTCCACGCGCAGCGCTGCCAGCTCGTTGATGTCGAAGAAGCGGCGATAGTTGATGTCGTCGGCCGCCATCCGCCACGACGCCAGGCGAAAGACCTGCGCCGAGAGGAGCTTGTCCAGCGAATCGAAGCTCGCCGGCTCGCCCGGGCGACCGTTGAGCTGCTGCAGCTCCTCTTCGATGCAACGTACGACTTCGGCCGAACGGGCACAAAGGCGGGCGAGACGCTGCGTGTGCAGCGGCACGCTGCGCTGCCGCTCCGCGATGCGCGTCGGAGCCGTCTCGGTAACCTTCGGCAATACTCCAAAGGCCAAGGCGAGGCTGTCGAACGCGTCGGCCAGTGCCGCTTCCTCTTCGGCCAAGCGCGGTCGCAGGCGCTCCGCAGCGGGCGCGAGGATGCGCGGATAGGTCTGCGGATCGAGCGGAAAGCGATGACTTCCGTAGCGGATGCTGATCTCGCCTTGTTCGGCGTCGAAAGCCAGCACGAGCTCGCCGCGCTCGAGCACCACGCCGTAGGGCTCGCCGAGCACGGGCACCAACAGCTTGCCGTGCAGCTCGTCGCGCAGGCGTTCCCAATCGATGTCGAAGAAGCTCGCGTGCACCGCTGCATGGCCGTTCTGCAGCACGTCCTGCCACCAGGGGTTGTCGGCGCCGAGCACGCCGACGTGATTCGGGACGATGTCGAGCACCTGTCCCATGCCGTGCTGCCGCAGCGCGGCGCACAGCCGGTCGAGGTCGGCACGGCTGCCGATCTCGGGATTAAGCGCGTTGTGATCGACGATATCGTAGCCGTGCAGGCTCCCCGGGCGCGCTTTGAAATAAGGTGAAAGATAGACGTGACTGACGCCGAGCTCCGCGAGATACGGCACGAGCTCGGTGGCTTGCGCGAAGGTGAAGCCGCGATTGAGCTGCAGGCGATACGTGGCGCGCGGTACGTCGGGGCGAACCATCGCTCGACTTACCGTGCGACGGCCCTCGGCGCGCTCGGTGGCCGTTCCGCACGCAGCGCGTCGATCAGCGCGCGCACGGTGGGAATCTGGGCCCAGTCTTCCAGATCGCGGACGAGCTTGCGGCGCCAGTTGGGGAGCTCGTCGACGGTCCCGGGCAAGTTCACCTGTTCGAGCCGCTCGAACACGTCTTCCATCGCGACCAGCAGGATCTTCGCGGGTGAGCGCGCGAGGTAGCGCTGCAGCGCGAGCCCGAGCTCGGGCGACCACTCGCCGCGCGCGGCGTGATAGGGATCGATGCCGGGTGGCAACAGCTCTTCGCACTGCAGCGCATGCAGAAGGCGCCTGCGCTGTCCGGTGCGCTCGACGTTCTGCGCGTATCGATGCTCGGGCTGCGGGAACGGTGAAAGCACCTCGCGTGCGTCGAGGTCCGCGCCAACCCAGAAGCCCTTGAGTGTGGCGAGATCGTGCGTCCCAACGGAGACGACGGCATCGCGCGGATACGCCGCGGGCGCGATGAACTCGCCGTCCGCGTCGTGCGCAAAATACAGCGGCCGCGAGGAGAGCACACCGACGCGCTGGAGGCCCGCGCGGACTTCGTCCGGCACCGTGCCCAGGTCCTCGCCGATCACCATGCAGCGGTTGCGCTGGCTCTCGAGCGCGAGGATCCCGAGGAGATCGTCGAACGGGTAGCGCACATACGCGCCTGCGTCCGCCTGCGCCCCTGCCGGCACCCAGTACAGGCGCAGCAGCCCCATCACGTGGTCGATGCGCAATGCCCCCGCTGCGCGCATGTTCCGCCGCAGTGTCGCGATGAAGGGTGCATA
>VBCS01000276.1 GCA_005888955.1 Betaproteobacteria bacterium | reverse complement strand
CGCATGCTCCCAGACCTGGCGCAGCAGCGCGCGGCTGTCCGCGTCTTTATACGCAGGGTCCGTATCGGGAAAGTGGACGCCGATGTCGCCCGCCGCCAACGCACCAAGAATCGCGTCGCAGATCGCGTGCAGCAGCACGTCGGCGTCCGAATGGCCGGCGAGGCCCCGCTCATGGGGAATGGTCACGCCGCCCAGCACGAGGCGGCGACCCGCGACGAGCGCATGGACATCGAAGCCGTTGCCGATGCGCATCTGCGGCCCCGTCATTCCCTCGCTCGCCGTTGTTCCAGGATCGCTTCCGCGAGCGCAACGTCCTCCGGATAGGTCACCTTGATATTCGACGGGCTTCCTTGGACCAGCCGCGGCTTTACTCCGAGCGTCTCGACCGCTTGCGCCTCGTCCGTGATCCGCGCGAGATCCGCGTTGCGAAACGCATGCTGGAGAATGGCGAAGCGGAACATCTGCGGCGTCTGCGCGCACCACAACCCGTCGCGGGACTCGGTCGACATCGCGCGTAAGCCCGCGCCGGTCTCGGCGCGCTTCAATGTGTCCAGAAGAGGCACGGCGAGGAGCCCGCCGACCGGCTCGTTCTCGAGCTCGTGCAACAGTCGGTTGAGCGTCGTCACGTCGACGCAAGGCCGGACCGCATCGTGCACGAGCACCCAATCCTCGGCTTCGGCGCGGCGGCCGATCGCAGTGAGCCCGTTTTTCACCGACTCGGCGCGCGTCGCCCCGCCGCAATACAACGCCTCGACGCCGCGAACGTTGCCGACGCGTTCCGCGTAGAGCTTGTCGCCGGGTGCGAGCACCACGAAGACCGCTTCGAGCACGACCGCGTCGTTGAGCGCATCGATCGACCGCCTGAGGAGCGACGACCCGGCGAGCGGCACATATTGCTTCGGCACGCCGCCGCCAAAGCGCATCCCCGTCCCCGCAGCGGGAATCAGCGCAAAGCGGCGCGGCGCAGCCATCGCCGTCGTCAGCCCTTGCTCAAATACTTCGCGAGGAACCGTTCCATGGCTTCGTAAAAGTCGAACTGGTTCTCCTCGTTGCGGAACCCGTGGCCCTCGTTTTCCTTGACCATGTACGGCACGTCGACGCCGCGCGCCTTGAGCGCCTTGACCATCTGATTCGACTCGTCGATGTTCACGCGCGGATCGCGCGCACCCTGCGCGATGAACAGCGGCGTCTTGATCCGGTCCACGTTGAGCGCCGGCGAAGTGGCCGTGAGCAGCTCCTTGTCCTTCACCGGGTCGCCGACCATCTCATGGGTCATGTCGAGGTACGGTTTCCAGTACGGCGGGATCGTGTTCATGAACGTAAACAGGTTGGAAACGCCCACGTAGTCGACGGCACAAGCGTAAAGATCGGGCGTGTACGTCACTCCCGCGAGCGTGGCGTAGCCGCCGTAGCTTCCGCCGTAAATGCACACCCGCTTGGGATCGGCAATTCCCTCCTTGACGAGATAATCGACGCCGTCGGTGACGTCGTCCTGCATTTTGCGGCCCCACTGCTTGAACGACGCCTGCCAGAAGCTGCGCCCGTAACCGGTCGAGCCGCGGAAGTTCATCTGCAGCACCGCGTAGCCGCGGTTCGCCAGCATCTGCACCTCGGGATTCCAGCCCCAGACGTCACGCGCCCAGGGCCCTCCGTGGGGATTGACGACGACGGGCAGGTTCTTCGTGCCCTTGCCGTTCGGCAACGTCACGTAACCGTTGATCGTCAGGCCGTCACGCGACTTGTACGTGATCGGCTTCATCCTGGCCATTTTGGCTTCCGGCAGCCATGGCGCGATCTCGCCGAGCTTGGTCAGCTTGTCCGCTCGCGCGTCGTAGAGATAACGCGTCCCGGGCGTGCGGTCGTTGTACGCGGCGACAATCAACCGGTCCTCGTCATCGGTCATGCTCTGGATGCCAAACTCGTATCCGGGGAGCTGCTTCTCCAATGCCGCGAAAAGTTTCTCGGTCTCGGCGTCGAGATATTTCCGCTGTGGCTTCCAGGTGACGTAGCTTATCGTCGTGAGTACCTTGCGCTTGTGCGAATACGCGAGGCCGCCGACATCGACTGCGGGATGCTCGAACAGCACTCGCTGCTCTTTGGCAGTCGCCGGATCCACCAGTACGATCGCCTCCTTGTCGCGGCCGATATTCGACGCCGCGTACAGGAGCTTGTTGTCGAAGGTGAAGAACAGCGGATTGAACGAGTCGTGGAAACTCGTGGTGAGCACCGTCCTGAACGGCCCCGCCGCGCCGTCGCGATATAGGAAGCTGGTGTTGACGCCATCGGAAGTCTGGGCACCGCGGATATTGCCGGCGTGATCGGTGAGCCAGCTCGTGATGTTGCCTGGGTTTTCGGCGACGAGTAAGAGCTCGCCGTTCCTGAGATCGAGCCGGTAGGCGTCGAACACTTCCTTGTTGCGCTTGTTCAGCCCGATCAGAAGCTCGTCCGGAAAATCGCGAAGCTGGTCGATGATCTCAGCCCGCACGCCGTCGAACGGTGTGAGATCCCTGGTGCCTGAGCCGTCCTTGTTGACGGCGACGACGTGAAAATTCTCGTCGCCTCCAAAGTCCTTGACATAGACCAGGCGGTCCGGCCCCTTCCAGAAGTGGTCCGCAATGTCCCGCGCGGTCTCGCTGGTCAGGCGGACGGGCTCGCCTCCCGCGAGCGGTTGGACATAGATGTTCATGCGCCGCTCGTACGGCTGCATGAACGCAAGCGTCTTGCCGTCCGGCGAGATGCGAAAGTAGCCGCGCTCGGGATGGCGGAAGAAATCGCGCACGGGGATCGGCGCGTCGTCGGCGGCGCGCGCTGTTGGCGATCCGATGATCTCGAGAGCGCCCATCACAACGACGAACGCAAGGGCGCTACAGGCGCTGGAAATTAGCACGTCGGCTCCTCGGGAGCGGGGGCGGGGCGGCAGGGAACGCGTCGCATGGGGGCCGGATTGTACGCTTTAGTCGTAAATACCGGCGATTCGTTCGTCGTCGTGAGATTCGCGGGCGTTACGAGGCGACGACCAGCGACGCCAACGCGGAACGGACGGACAGCGGAACCGAAATCGGGCGGCGGCTCTTACGATCGACCCAGACGTGGACGAAGCGGCCGGTCGCGGCCGGCTCATCGTCGCCTTGCCGAAACAGCCCGATCTCATACGTGACCGACGAATTGCCCAGCTTCGACACCCGCATGCCCGCGTCGACGACATCGGGAAACGACAGCGCCTTGTGAAAGCGGCATGACGTCTCGACGACCAGCCCGATCTCCGGCCCGGAGCGAATGTCGAGCCCGCCGGCGCGGATCAGATGCTCGTTCACCGCGGTATCGAAGTACGAGTAAAAGCTCACGTTATTGACGTGGCCATAGGTATCGTTGTCCATCCACCGGGTTGGGATGGTAAGAAAGCAGCGATAGCTGGCGCGGCGGTTTACTGGATCGGGCATCTCTTCAACCGCCGTAGCGCAGGCGGCTGTCCAGCAACTCGATCCAGTGCCGGACCGGCCGCTGCGCGCCGGCGGCGAGATGAAGCAGGCACCCGATGTTCGCGGTGGCGATGACGTCGGGTTGGTTCGCTTCCAGCGCGCGCAGCTTGTTGGTCCGGAGCTCTTCGGCAAGCGCCGCTTGCAAGATCGAATACGTTGTTGGTCCGGAGCTCTTCGGCAAGCGCCGCTTGCAAGATCGAATACG
>VBCS01000274.1 GCA_005888955.1 Betaproteobacteria bacterium | reverse complement strand
GCCGCGGCGAACGATTCGGCCTCCTGCAGGCTCGACACGATCGCAAACTCAGGCACCCGAACGCCGAGCGCCTGTGCTGCGGGTGCAAGAAGCTTCTTGTCGACGCTGGTGCGGTAGTGGGCCGGATCGCCCAGCGACTCCTTCACGAGTTGGGCGAGTTGCAGGTGCACGTCTGGCCGCATGCCGGGCGGCGGACTGAGGACCAGGGTTTGCAGCAGCCGTTGGGCCGTATCGTCGCAGGCGATGACGATCCGCGGCGCCACCGCGGCGACCATCGCGGCAAACGCTTGGACCCACTCCATCGTCGTCGCCTCAGCCGGCAGATGTGCGACCTTGCGGACGAAGCGACTCTTCTCGGCCAGCGTGTTCTTCGGCGTCAGGAGCGAGACGACAAACCCAGCCTTCGCAAGCCGTTCGGGCACGCGTGCGGTGCCGATCCAGCGAGGGGAGGTCGAGAGCAGCAACGCGGAAGTAGCCATGGTAGAAACGATCGATCAGATGGGCGAATCGGGGCGAAGCGCGGTCGAGAACTGGCGCCGCTTGGCGCTGCGCGCCGCCCAGTGCGCCGGATCGTAGCACAGAAATCCGCACCGGCCCGGGAAATGCTCTTAGGTGAGCATGTCGGCCCAGATGTTCTTAGCCCAAGCCTCCGCGTAGACGGTCTCTTGCACGTTCGCAGCGGCAGACAAGCCGCCGCTGCCGGCAACGACGCGCATCGTTTTTGTCGCCGGATCGTAGCGGTGCACCGACGCCACATGCACGACCTCCTTGTCGTCGATGTAGCTGTAACAGGTGTTGGCGATCACGGGTGCGGGGTTCACTTCTCCCCCAGTGAGCAAGGCGACGACCGCCGCGGCACAGACCTTGCCGTGCTGGTTGGCCATGTGTCCCGACTTCGGCATGAGCTCCGCAGGCTGGATCGCGTCGCCAAGCACGTGAATATTGCGCTCCGCTGTCGATTCGTAAGTAAGGAAGTCGACTTGGCAAAAACGCCCGTTGGCATTGGCCATGCCAAGCGCGCGCGCGACGCCGCCTGCGTGCTGCGGCGGGATGATGTTGAGTACGTCGGCCTTGACGTCGTCGAAATCGAGCTTAGCAGTCAGCGTCGTGACTTCGACGTCGACCAGTCCGCTGTTCGGCCGATACTCGACGTAGCCCTTGTAACGACCGTTCCATGCCGCGGTGAAAAGCTCCTTTTTCGACTGCACATCCTCGTTGGCGTCGAGGATGATCACCTTCGATTTCGGCTTCCGCGTCGAAAAATACAGCGCGACCTGGCACGCGCGCTCATAGGGCCCCGGCGGGCAGCGATACGGCGCCTTGGGAATGTGCATGACGAAGACGCCGCCGTCGGGCATCGCCTCGAGTTGTCGCCGCAAGGCGATCGTCTGCGCGCCCGCCTTCCAGGCGTGCAGGATTTTCTCCTGCGCCTCGCGGCTCGCGAGCGCCGGGATCGCGTCCCAAATGAAGTCGATGCCCGGTGCAAGGATCAGGCGATCGTACGGCAGCGTCGTGCCGCTGGAAAGTCGGATCGTGCGCGCCGCCGGATCGATGGTCATCGCCTCGTCGGTTATGCGGCGCACGCCCCATTTGTCCAGGCCGTCGTAAGCCACCGTGAGATCGGCGATTTGCCGGCTGCCGCCGAGCACGAGATTCGACAAGGGGCAGGACACGAACGCGCTCCCGCGCTCGACCAGCGTCACGGCGATTTTCCCGTCGCCCCATTTGCGCACGTACTTGGCGGCTGTCGCGCCGGCGAAGCCGCCGCCGACCACGACGACCTTCGGCGCCGTAGCGGGCATGCTTGCGCAACCGCCGCTGCCGCCAAGCGCCAGCGCGACGGCGGATGCCGATCCGCTGCGCAGAAATTCGCGTCGGCTCTGGTGCACGGCCGCCGCCTAATCGGCTTTCTGCGCGGAAAGGTAGGCCGCCGCCGCTTCGATTTCCGCGTCGCTATAGCCCTTGGCCAGTTGCTGCATGATCGTCGACGGCCGCTTGCCATCGCGGAAGTCCCTCATCTGCTGGACGAGATTGAGCCTGTCCTGACCGACGAGGCTGGGAATGCCGCCGCGGCTTCTGCCGTCGGCCTCGTGACAGCTCGTGCAATTGGCCGCGACGTCGCGGCCAAGGTTCGCGCCGACAGCCCCGGCGGCACTGGCGGCGACCAGCAGCGAGAAGGCGGCAAGCGCGGGACGGTTCATGGCTCCCTCCAAGCGAGCCATGGTACGCCGGCGCTGCGTGTTCGCGTCGCAAAAAAACGGGGCCCCCAGGGCCCCGTCCATCGACACGTGTTGCGGCTTACGCCACCGGCTCGGCTTCCTTGGTTTCCTCGAAGACGAGCTTGATCTTGTCGCTCTCGTCGACGTCGATGGTCACCTTGCCGCCGCTGACGAGCCGGCCGAACAGAAGCTCGTCGGCGAGCGCCTTGCGGATCGTATCCTGGATGAGCCGCGCCATCGGCCGCGCGCCCATCTGCGGATCGAAGCCCTTCCGCGCCAGGAACTCCTTGAGCCCCGGCGTGAACGACGGCTCGACCTTCTTCTCGTGCAGCTGCGCCTCGAGCTCGAGCAGGAACTTGTCCACCACGCGCAGGATGACGTCGTGGTCGAGCGCGGCAAACGAGATCGTCGCGTCGAGGCGATTGCGGAACTCCGGCGTGAACATGCGCTTGATCGATTCGAACTCGTCGCCCGCCTGTTTGTTGTCGGTGAAGCCGATCGAGTTGCGCGACAGCATGTCGGCGCCGGCGTTGGTCGTCATGATGATGATGACGTTGCGGAAATCGGCCTTGCGCCCGTTGTTGTCGGTCAGCGTGCCGTGGTCCATCACCTGCAGCAGGATGCTGAAGATGTCGGGATGCGCCTTCTCGATCTCGTCGAGCAGCAGCACGCTGTACGGATGCTTGGTGATCGCCTCGGTGAGCTGGCCGCCCTGGTCGAAGCCGATATAGCCCGGCGGGGCGCCGATCAGCCGCGACACCGCGTGGCGCTCCATGTATTCGGACATGTCGAAGCGGATCAGCTCGACACCGAGGCAATACGCGAGCTGGCGCGCGACCTCGGTCTTGCCGACGCCCGTCGGTCCGCTGAACAGGAAGTTGCCGATCGGCTTCCTCGGATTGCCCAGCCCCGAGCGCGCCATGCGGATCGCCGCAGTCAGGGCGTCGATCGCCTGGTTCTGCCCGAACACGACGTTTTTCAGATCGCGGTCGAGCGTCTTCAGCGCGTTGCGGTCGTCGGACGTGACACTCTTGGCCGGGATGCGTGCGATCTTGGCAACGATCTCCTCGATCTCGGTCTTGCTGATGATCTTCTTCTGCCTGGACTTGGGCAGGATCTTCTGCGCCGCGCCGGCTTCGTCGATGACGTCGATCGCCTTGTCCGGCAGGTGGCGGTCGTTGATGAAGCGCGCGGAGAGCTCGGCCGCGGTCGTCAGCGCCGCAGGCGCGTATTTCACGCCGTGGTGCTGCTCGAAGCGTGTCTTCAGCCCTTTCAGGATCTCGATGGTCTCGGCGATCGATGGCTCCGGCACGTCGATCTTCTGGAAGCGTCTCGACAACGCGTGATCCTTCTCGAAGATCACGCGGTATTCGTTGTAGGTCGTCGCGCCGATGCACTTCAACGCCCCGGTGTTGAGGGCGGGCTTGAGCAGGTTCGACGCGTCGAGCGTCCCGCCCGACGCCGCGCCAGCGCCGATGATGGTGTGAATCTCGTCGATGAACAGGATCGACTTGGGGTTGTCGATGAGCTGTTTCAGGACGGCTTTAAGCCGCTGCTCGAAATCGCCGCGATACTTGGTGCCCGCGAGCAGCGCGCCCATGTCGAGCGAATACACGGTGAACTCCCGGAGCATCTCAGGAACTTCGCCTTCGTTGACGCGGCGTGCGAGCCCTTCGGCAATCGCGGTCTTGCCCACGCCCGCTTCACCCACCAGCAGCGGATTGTTCTTGCGCCGGCGGCACAACACCTGAATGACCCGTTCGAGCTCGATCTCGCGTCCGATCAGCGGATCGATCTTGCCGCTCTTCGCCATCTGGTTGAGGTTTACCGTGTACGCTTCGAGCGCGCCGGCGGGCTGCTGTTCGCCGTCGCCCTCGTCCTTGGCCGACTCCTGCTTCTCGTCCTTCTTCTGCGAGTTCTTGGTGATGCCGTGTGCGATGTAGTTGACAACATCGAGCCGCGTCACGCCACGCTGATTCAGAAAGTAGACCGCGTGGGACTCCTTCTCGCCGAAGATCGCCACCAGCACGTTGGCGCCGGTCACTTCCTTCTTGCCCGAGGACTGCACGTGCAAGATCGCGCGCTGGATCACGCGCTGGAAGCCCTGCGTGGGTTGCGTATCCGCATCCGAATGCGGCGACAGCCGTGGCGTATGCTCGTTGATGAAGTCGGTCAGGACGCCGCGCAGCTCCTCCAGGTCGACGCCGCAGGCCTTGAGCACCTCGGCGGCGGAAGGGTTGTCGAGCATCGCGAGAAGGAGGTGCTCGACGGTGATGAACTCATGCTGCTTTTGCCGGGCCTCGACAAAAGCCATGTGGAGGGAGACTTCCAGTTCCTGCGCGATCATGATGGTCCGAACCTTGATCGCAGTGCTCGCGCCGACCCGGCACGGCTGCTGCGAACTGACTTAACGCCTACGTCTCCTCCATGGTGCACTGGAGTGGATGCTGGTGCTTGCGGGCGATGTTGAGCACCTGGTCGACCTTTGCGGCGGCGACTTCCCGCGTGTAAGTGCCGCACACCCCCATCCCCTCGCGATGAACCTGTAACATAACCTGAGTGGCCTTCTCGCGGCTCATCGCGAATACAGTCTGCAACACCACGACGACAAAGTCCATCGGGGTGTAGTCGTCGTTGTTTTTTCGGCCTCGAGAACGCTCCCGTCCTGATGCTGAATCGTCATGCCGTGCCGGAAACCCGCCGTCCGATCCTCTAATGTTTGATGATTGCAACAGATTTTTCAAGAGGAAGGCGCATTTTGGCCCCGGGACTTGACTTCGCCGTCGCAAAGCGCGTATAAAACTTGCGTTTGGCTTACGAGTCTTTGCTGTCCCGGTTTGCCGCCGCACCGAGCACCGTTGCGCTTGCCGTAGATAGTACTTGCTCCCCAAACACCAATCCCCTCTTTCTTGTAAGGACGCAGGTCTATGGCAACAGGCACGGTCAAGTGGTTCAACGACGCGAAGGGTTACGGCTTCATCACGCCGGAAGATGGCGGCGAAGACCTTTTCGCGCATTTCTCGGCCATTCAGATGAACGGTTTCAAAACGCTGAAGGAAGGCCAGAAGGTGAGCTTCGAAGTCACCCAGGGACCCA
>VBCS01000273.1 GCA_005888955.1 Betaproteobacteria bacterium | reverse complement strand
ACTCGCCTGTCGCAACGACGTGCAGCGCGTGATGGATGTCGTCGTTCCATTGCGCTCTAAACCCCGACGCCTCCCGGGGATGCAGGTAGTGAGCCGCGTTGTCGTCGTTTTCGAGCACCAGATGCACCGGGCGCTCGCGACCCGGTCCGGCGTGTGCCGCCGCGGCGATCTCCTCCAGGATGTGCGGCCGCGAATCGTCGCGGATCGCATTCACCGCGTCGTAGCGCAAACCGTCGAAGCGGTATTCCTCGAGCCAGTAGAGCGTATTGTGGATAAAGAAGTCGCGCACCTGCCGGCTGCCTTCGCCGTCGAAGTTGATCGCCTGGCCCCACAAGGTCTGGTAGCGGCCGCTGAAAAAGGCCGGCGCATACGCGTGCAGCAAGTTGCCCTCGGGGACGTCGAGGAAAATCATCAGGCCCTGGCGGTGCGCCGCCTGCACGAGATGTTTCAGATCATCCGGCGTGCCATAACGCGCGTCGGGCGCGAACGGCAGTACGCCGTCGTAGCCCCAGTTCCGAGCTCCCGGAAAATCCGCAATCGGCATCAGCTCGACCGCCGTGACGCCGAGCGCCGCCAGATACGGTACGCGCTCGACGGCGGACAGAAAGCGCCCCGCCGGCGTGAACGTGCCGACATGCAGCTCATAGATCACGGCTTCGTGCCACGGCCGGCCCGGCCAGCCGGTGTCGTCCCACGCGAACGCGCGCGGGTCGATTACCTCGCTCGCGCCCCGCACGTCGTCGGGATTGGCGCGTGACGCGGGATCGGCCACTTCGATGCGGCCGTCGATGCGAAACCGGTAACGGCTTCCGGGGTGCGCCCACCCGGTGATCAGTTCGTGGAAGCCATCTTCGCAGCGTTGCATCGGCAGCGGCTCGCGCGCCGCGCGATCGTGCGGCGCGCAGAGAACGAGCTCCACGTGCGCTGCGGCGGGGGCCCACAGTCGAAAGCGGACGCGGCCGTCGGCGCGGACTTCGGCGCCAAACGGCATCGCATGCGCATGGCTCACGCGGGTCTCCTGAACTGCATCAGCAGCGCGACCGATCGCCCTTGCAAAGGGTAGACCTCGCCGCCGCCGAGGCCCTCCGGAGCGGGCGCCGAATCCTGATACGTGTCCAGCAATGCGTGCCACTGCGCGCTGTCGAAGGCGGGCAGCGTGAACGGAATCGCCTCGTGATGCGCGTTCATGAGGATCAGCAGATCGTCGTCGATGAGCGGCCGGCCGCGCTCGTCCTGCTCATCGATGGCGCGTCCCGCCAGATAGACGCCGAGGCAGCGGACGAACGACTGGCCCCATTCCGCGTCGGACATCTCATGGCCGTCCGGATTGAGCCAGACGATATCCTTGATCTCCGGACCGATGATCCGCCGTCCCTGGAAAAAGCTGCGCCGGTGCAGCAGCGGGTGCCGCCGGCGGAGTTGCGCCAGGCGCTGCACGAACGTGATCAATGCCTCGTTCTTGTCGCGCAGGCTCCAGTCAATCCAGCTCAACTCGTTGTCCTGGCAGTACGCGTTGTTGTTGCCGCGCTGCGTGCGCCCCAGCTCGTCGCCGGCGAGCAGCATCGGCACGCCTTGCGACAGGAACAGCGTCGCGAGGAGATTCCGCTTTTGTTGCGCGCGCAACGCGAACACGTCGGGATCGTCGGTCGGGCCCTCGACGCCGCAATTCCAGCTGCGGTTGTTGGGATCGCCGTCTCGATTGTCCTCGCCGTTCGCTTCATTGTGCTTTTCGTTGTAGCTCACCAGGTCCTCGAGCGTGAACCCGTCGTGCGCGGTGACGAAGTTGATGCTCGCGTAGGGACGGCGGCCATTACTCGCGTACAGATCGCTCGAGCCGGTGATCCGGTACGCGAGCTCGCCGATCAGCCCGCCCTCGCCTTTCCAGACCGAGCGCACGACGTCGCGGTACTTGCCGTTCCACTCGGTCCAGCGCACCGGGAAGTTACCGACCTGGTAGCCGCCCTCGCCCAGATCCCAGGGCTCCGCGATCAGCTTCACCTGCGACAGTATCGGATCCTGGTGCATGACGTCGAAGAACGCTCCGAGCCGGTTCACCTCGTGGAGCTCGCGCGCCAGTGCCGCCGCGAGGTCGAAGCGAAAACCGTCGACGTGCATGTCCATCACCCAGTAACGCAGGCTGTCCATAATGAGCTGCAGCACGCGCGGATGCATCATGTTGAGCGTGTTGCCGGTGCCCGTGAAATCCATGTACTCGCGCGGGTTGTCGGGCGCGAGCCGATAATAGGCCGCGTTGTCGATGCCCCGGAACGAGAGCGTCGGGCCCAGGCGCCCGCCCTCGGCGGTGTGGTTGTAAACGACATCGAGGATCACTTCGATGCCCGCCGAATGCAGCGTTTTCACCATCGTCTTGAATTCGGCCAGCGTGCTGTTGGCGGAATAGCGCGCGTCGGGCGCGAAGAAGCCGATCGTGTTGTATCCCCAGTAGTTGGACAGCCCCTTCTGTACGAGATGATGATCGTCGACGAACGCGTGGATCGGCATCAGCTCGACTGCCGTGACGCCGAGCCGCCGCAGGTGCTCGAGCACGGCAGGGGTGGCGAGCGCGGCATACTTGCCGCGCAACTGCTGCGGTATGTCGGGGTGGTTGATGGTGAGGCCCTTGACGTGCAGCTCGTAGATGACGGTCTCGTTCCAGGGCGTGTTGGGCCGCCGGTCGTCGCCCCAGGTGAATGCCGGATCGACGACCTGGCACTTGGGCATGCCGAACGCGCTGTCGCGATCGTCGGCCGCGAGATCCTCGCGCCTGCTGCCGACGCGATAACCGAAATGCGCGTCGCTCCAGCGCAGCGTGCCCGCGATCGAACGGGCGTACGGATCGAGCAGCAGCTTTTTCGGATTGAAGCGCATACCGGACTGCGGATCGTAGGGCCCGTGAACGCGATAGCCGTAAAGCAGCGCCGGTCGTGCGTCCGGCAAGTAACAATGCCAGACCTGATCGGTCTGCTCGCGCAGCGCAATGCGCTCGATCTGGCGGCGGCCTTTCGGGTCGAACAGGCACAGCTCGACACCTTCGGCGTGCTCGGAAAACAGCCCGAAGTTCACGCCTTCCCCGTCCCAGGTCGCGCCCAGCGGGCAAGGCCGGCCCGGCCAGACCGCCATGAACGGCTTCATCGAACCAGGGCTGGTCGCACCGCTCACGCTTCACCGGCTCGTTGGGTCGCTACCTGCGGTGCGCCGCGGATCGTGTGCCGGATTGACTCTCGGGCCTGTGACGTCACAGCACTGATTTCGTCTGACCGCGCGCTGCCGACTTATCCTCGACGCTATGGCGTGACCAACGCTCGATGAGTTCCGCGGCGCGCTTCTGACCGCCGAGGCCGAAGGCCAGCGCGAGGCCGAGCGCGATCGCCGCGACGATGATCAGGAACGCCTGGCGGATGATGTCGCCCAGGCCCATCTGGTCGAGGGCAATCATGATCACGAAGACAACGATCGCGTACAGCGCGAGCCGGCCGACCAGGCCCGCTTCGCCGACGCCGATGTTGCGCAGATATGTCGTCAGAGCCGCGCCGACGAAGCGCGCGAAATATACGCCAAAGACCAGGATCACGACGGCGACCATCACCTTGGGCACGAACAGCACGATGCGGCCGATGAGGTCGGTAACGTACGCGAGATCGAGGCTGTTGGAGGCGATCATCAGCGCGGCCAGGATCACCAGCCAATAGGACAAGCTGCCGAGCACGCGGACGGTGTCGATATCGGCACCGCCCTGCTTTAGGAACTGATCGATCCCTGCTTTCTCGGTGACCACACTGAAGTTGATTGCGCGCAAAGCCTTTACGATCGCAAAGCGCACTGCTTTCGCGAAGACCCAGCCGATGATGAGAATGATGATCGCGAGCAGCAACCTGGGCAGGAAAACACCGATCTGGTGGAGCGACTCCCGGATCGACTCGAGCAGCATGTTGACGTCCATCACGTTCTCCTTTTGAAGACGGGTGGTGAGTCACTCTCGCATGCACGCAGTTACGCGCGCGGGTTCAGCGGCTGCCCTTGAGAATATTCAGCAGGCCGATGAGCGGAATGGGCACCCAGTCCGGGCGATTGTCGACCTCGTACTTGAGCTCATAGACCGCCTTTTCGAGCACGAAGAGCTCGAGCAACCCCTTCATTTCGGCGCGAGCTGAAGTCAGCCCATTGGCGTGCGCGACTTCGTCGTAACCGTCAAGGAAGGCATCTGCCGCCCGCGCCTGCCACTGCTTGAGCTCATACACCGCCTTTTCGAGCACGAAGAGCTCGAGCAACCCCTTCATTTCGGCGCCTGCGGAAGTCAGTCCATTGGCGTGCGCGACTTCGTCGTAACCGTCGAGGAAGGCTTCTGCCGCCTGCGCCTGCCACTGCTGCCCGGCGGACTCGACCGCTTGGCGCGCGTCCGGGCGTTCGGAAACGAACTTGAACAACGCAGTGTGCATCGCATAGTCGAACGAGCGCAGCATGCCCGCCACGTCCTTGAGCGGCGAGTGCTTCTGCGCCCTCTCCTCCATGGTGCGCGAAGGCTCGCCCTCGAAGTCGATGATGACGAAATCGTTATGCACCAGAAGCACTTGCCCAAGATGGTAGTCGCCGTGCAAGCGGGTCTTGACGCCATCGCCGCGGTCCTTGGCATGGGCCGCGATTCGCGCCAGCAGATCGTCGCGCAGCGCAATCAGCCGATCGACGTCGTCGCGAATGGACTCCGGAAGCGCATCGCGCCGCCGCCGCAGGCGATCGAGCAC
>VBCS01000275.1 GCA_005888955.1 Betaproteobacteria bacterium | reverse complement strand
CGAAAGCGCTGCAATTGTCGTGTACATGCGCGGGGTCGCTCGCTTTCGGGATGGCGGCCACCTGCTCCTGCCCCAGCAGCCACGCCAGCGCGAGTTGCCCCGGGGTGACGCCTGCGCGCTCCGCCAGCGCACGCAGCCGGCCGTTCCCGAGAAGCCTGCCTTCGTCGAAGGGCGAGTACGCCATCACCGCGATGCCGTGGCGGCGGCACAGCGGCAGAAGGTCCCACTCGATGCCGCGGCAGCCCAGGTTATAGAGCACTTGATTCGCCGCGCAATGCACGCCCCCGGGAATCTCCAGCAGCTCCTCCATGTCGGAGCGATCGAAATTGGATACGCCCCAGTCGCGAATACTACCGTCCTTGCGCAGGGTTTCGAAGCCCGCAACCGTTTCCGCGAGCGGCACGTCGCCACGCCAGTGCAGCAAATACAGGTCGAGGCGATCGGTGGAAAGCCGCTTGAGGCTGCGCCGGCACGCCGCGACGACGCCGCGCCTGCTCGCGTGGTGCGGGTATACCTTGCTCACCAGAAACACCTCGTCGCGCCGGCCGGCGATGGCCTCGCCCACCAATTCCTCTGCCCCGCCATCGGCGTACATCTCGGCCGAGTCGATGAGGGCCATGCCGAGGTCGATTCCCAGACGCAACGCGGCGACTTCGCGCGCGCGTTCGCGCGCCCGCTCGCCCATGCGCCAGGTGCCCATCCCCAGCGCGGGCATCGTGGCGCGCGAGGGCAAGGCAACACGCGGGATCGATCGAGGCATGCGAAGAATCGGCCGGCGATGACGGTCTGCCAGCATACCGGAACGAACCGCGAGCGGTGGCGCGGGTTAAAATGAAGCGATGCCGCTCGATCCTCCCGTTCGCTCACCTGCGTCGCGCACCGTCGTTCGCGGCGCGTGTCCGCACGATTGTCCCGATACCTGTGCGCTGCTCGTCACGGTGGAGAACGGCCGCGCGATCAAGGTCGAAGGCGCCCCCGATCATCCGACCACGCGCGGTACGCTGTGCACGAAGGTCGCGCGCTATCTCGATCGCACGTATGCATCGGAGCGCGTGCTGCATCCGCTGCGGCGCGTCGGCCCGAAGGGCACCGGTCGCTTCGAGCGCATCGGCTGGGACGAAGCGCTGGACACGATCAGCGCGCGCTTCAAGGAGATCGCCGCTTCTCCGGATGGACCGCAGGCAATTCTTCCCTACAGCTACGCCGGGACAATGGGCCTGCTCCAGTACTGCTCCATGGATCGGCGCTTTTTTCACAGGCTCGGCGCATCGCTGCTCGATCGCACAATATGCTCGAGCGCGGGCAAGGCAGGCTACGCCGCGACCATCGGGGCGAGCATCGGCACCGATCTCGAACAGTTCGAAAACGCCAAGCTCATCGTCATCTGGGGCTCGAATCCCATCGTCTCGAACCTGCACCTGTGGAGCCGCGTGCAGGAGGCGAAACGCCGCGGCGCCAAGCTGATCGCGATCGATCCCTACCGCAGCCAGACCGCGGAGAAGTGTCACGTGCACCTCGCGCCGCTGCCTGGCACCGATGCCGCGCTGGCGCTGGGCGTGATGAACGTCCTCGTCGCGGAAGACCTGCTCGATCACGACTACATCGCGCGTTACACGCTGGGTTTCGAGCAGCTCGTGGAACGCCTGCGCGATTACCCGCCGCGGCGCGTCGCGCAGATCACCGGTCTCGCAGCCGACGACATCGTTGCGCTGGCGCGGGACTACGGCACGATCAAGCCCGTGGTGATCCGGCTCAACTATGGGATGCAGCGGCACGCCGGCGGCGGCATGGCGATGCGCACCGCGGCCTGCCTCCCCGCGCTGGTCGGCGCCTGGCGCGATCCGGCGGGCGGCGCCCTGCTCTCTTCGAGCGGCACGTACCCGGTCGACAACAAGGCGCTCGAGCGGCCCGATCTCATCTGGAACAATCCGCGCACGATCAACATGTCGACCATCGGCGACGCGTTGCTCGACAAGAACGATCCGCCGATTCGCGCGATCTACGTTTACAACTCCAACCCGGTCGCGGTCGCCCCCGAGTCCGTGAAGGTCGTCGCCGGATTTTCGCGCGAGGACCTCTTCTGCGTGGTCCACGACGTGTTCCTGACCGATACCGCCGACTACGCGGACGTCGTGCTCCCAGCGACGACGCAGCTCGAGCACGTCGACGTGCATTCGTCGTACGGACACCTGTACGTCCTCGCCAACAATCCGGCGATCGCACCGGTGGGCGAAGCGAAGCCGAACACCGAAGTATTCCGCCTCCTGGCAGAACGAATGGGGTTCGAGGAGCGCTGCTTTCGCGAAAGCGACGAGGACATCGCGCGCCATGCGTTCGTCGCGACGCACCCCCGCGCCGAGGGGCTCGATTGGGAGACCCTCAGGCAGGAGGGATGGCAGCGGCTCAACGTGCCGGCACAGTTCGCGCCGTTTGCGCAAGGCAACTTTCCGACGCCCTCGGGCAAGTGCGAGTTCTATTCGGAGACGCTGCGGCGCCAGGGCATCGATCCGTTGCCGACGTATACTCCGCCGCGCGAGTCCGCCGCCAGCAATCCGGTGCTCGCCCAGCGATTTCCGCTGGCGATGATCTCGCCGCCTGCGCGCAATGCGCTCAATTCGTCCTTCGCTAACCTGCCGACGTTTCTGGAAAGCGAAAAGACGCCGCGCCTGGAGATCCATCCCGACGATGCGCTGGCCCGCGGTATTGCAAGCGGTGACAAGGTGCGCGTGTTCAACGAGCGCGGCGCGCTCGTTCTGGAGGCGCGCGTGACCGACCGGGCGCGGTCCGGCGTTGTCGTTGCGCTGTCGATCTGGTGGCGCAAGCTCTCGCCCGACGGCACCAACGCCAACATGGTCACGGGCCAGGGGCTGACCGATCTGGGACGCGCGGCGACTTTCTACGATTGCTTGGTCGAAGTCGCCCGCATCGGTAATCCGGGATGAGTTGTAGCCCGGGCTGACCCCGAACTTGATCCGGAGGATGCCCGGGGCGGGGATTCGATGTTGCGCGCTCCGGGGCCACGAACCAAGCTTGAATTCGCCCGCGTCTCTCTCCAAACGCGCAGGCGGTCAGGCGGTCTTGCGCACCAACCCGACCATGACGCCGAAGATTTCGAGGGCGCCCTCCGGCCGGATGACCGGATAGGCCTTATTCTCCGGGCGCAGGATGAAGCGGCCGCGATCGAGATCGAGCCGCTTGAGCGTAAATTGATTGTAGACGATGGCGACGACGACGTCGCCGCGTCGCGCTGCGCTGCGCTTCTCGACGACCACGAGATCGCCGTCGAGAATTCCCGCATCCTGCATCGAATCGCCCTTGACCCGCACCAGAACGGTTTGCGAAGGACGCTCGATCAGGTAATCGTCGAGTGTCAGCGCATCCGTCGGGGCGTCGTCGATCGGATTGGGCAGCCCGGCGTGGACCGGAGAGTCGGCAAGCGGCCGCTCGAAGAACCGCCGCGTCGGCGCCAGCCGCCGATCCGGGGTCGAGTCCACGAAGCCGGCGAGCTTGAGCCGGGCCACCAGCGCCGCAACCGAAGACTTAGAGCGCAGCCCCAGCAAATTGCCGATCGAGGCGTAAGACGGCAGAGCATGGTGGCGCGCGTAGTAGTCCTGCAATGCCGTCAAATAGGAACGATCGTTCGACATAGGAGCGTAGACTAACGAACGATCGTTCTTTCGTCAAGCGCGAAAATCCATGTTCGCCTCTGCCATCGCCTTCGTCGATCTCGAAACGACCGGCATGGCCGCCGGAGCCGATCGCGTGACCGAGGTCGGGATCGTGCGCATCGACGAAGGAGCGCAGGTCAGCGAGTGGAGCAGCCTGGTCAACCCGGAATGCAGCATTCCAGCGGCGATCCAGGCGCTCACCGGTATCAGCAACGCCATGGTGGCCGCGGCGCCGACCTTCCGCCAAATAGCCGACGACGTTGCCGCTCAAGTCCAAGGCGCTGTCTTCGTCGCTCACAATGCGCGCTTCGACTACGGCTTTCTCAAGCACGAGTTCGCCCGCCTCGGGCGCTCGTTTACGGCGAAGGTCCTCTGCACGGTCAAGCTCTCGCGGCGCCTCTACCCTGAGACCGGCCCGCACAATCTCGATGCGCTGATCGCGCGGCATTCGCTTGCTGCCGCCGACCGCCACCGTGCCCTGGGGGACGCGCGCATCCTCTGGCAGTTCGTACAGGCGCTATACCGCGACAAGGCCGACGCCGAGATCGATGCCGCGGTCGGCCGCATTCTCAAGGGGCCGAGCCTCCCTCCGCAGCTGCCCGCCGACGCGCTCGACACGATCCCCGAGGCGCCGGGCGTATATCGCTTCTACGGGCTCAACGCTCTGCCGCTCTACGTGGGCAAAAGCGTCAACTTGCGCGCGCGCATCGCCGCGCACTTCTCTGCCGATTATCGCAGCGCGAGCGATCTGCGGCTGTCCGCCGAGATCACGCGCATCGAAATCGAGGAAACGGCGGGTGAGCTGGGCGCCTTGCTGCGGGAATCGCAACTCGTGAAGACGCTGCTGCCCGCGTACAACCAGCGGCTGCGGCGGCGCGCCGAGATGGTGGCGCTCTCAGTCGCCGCGGAACCCGAAGCCCCCGATTACGTCCGCTCAGACGTCATCGAGGCGGATGCGCTCGAAAATCTCTACGGGCCGTTCGCATCCAGGCGCCAGGCGCGCGAAGCGCTGCGCGCGGTCGCCGCCGAGGCGGCGTTGTGCTGGACTGCGCTCGGTCTCGAGCGCCGCAGCGGCCCATGTTTTGCGCGGCAGCTGCGCAAATGCGCCGGGGCTTGTGTCGGTGCCGAGCCGCCGGCCGCGCACCACGCGCGGTTGCGCGAAGCGCTGGCGCGGTATGCGCTCAAGCCTTGGCCTTATGCGGGGACGATCGGTGTGCTCGAAAGCTCGCCCATCGGAGAGCGGACCGAGCTTCATATGTTTCGCGACTGGTGCTGGCTGGGGACTGCACGCGACGAATCCGAGCTGTACGCGATCCTCGAAGCGCCGCCGCGCTGCGCGTTCGATCTCGATATCTACCGCTTGCTGGTCAAGCGCCTGCCGCGAGCAACGATCCGACCCCTCTCGCGCGCGTAGACGCTTTATCGGCGGCGCTCCTACGCCGGCATCACTTGGGTCCGACAACAAAATAGGACGGTCGCCTATATCGCGGGTCGCAGGCCGCTACTCACAATTAATCAGTATTCCTTGAAAGCTCGCCGTGCTCGTCGTGTGCCCATACGACTGTCATTGGTGCGATGTGCCGAGCTGCCGCTCCGCAGGCTGCGAACTGACCGCCGAGCCGCCGCTCGAGCCGTGCGCCGATTGCGGCGTTCTTATGAGCGTTCCCGTGACCTTGGGCATCTGCATCGAATGCGTCGCGCTGGAAATGCCGGCGCGAACGGAGGCCTGACCCATGCCCCGCGCGATCTGGAAAGGTGCCATCACCTTCGGCCTCGTGCACGTTCCGGTCGAGCTCTATCCGGCCGAGGAACGGCGCGAGTTCAAGTTCTCGATGCTCGACAAGCGCGACTTCTCGCCCGTCGGGTACAAGCGATACAGCAAGAAGACCGGCAAGGAAGTCGAGTGGAGCGATGTCGTCAAGGGCTACGAGTACGAGAAGGACCAGTATGTGGTGCTTTCCGACGAGGACTTCCGGCGCGCGAACGTCAAGGCATCGCAGACGATCGAGATCGAGACCTTCGTTCCCGCCGCGGAAGTTCCGCCGCAGTTCTACGAAACGCCGTATTACCTCGTACCGACGAAGAGCGGCGAGAAGGTCTACGCGCTGCTGCGGGAAACCCTGCGCTCGACCGGCCGCGTGGCGATCGCGCAAGTCGTCATCCGGACGACGCAGCACCTCGCGCTGGTCGCTCCAAGCGGACGTCTGCTGATGCTGATCACGTTGCGCTACCCCGACGAGTTGCGCGACACCAAAGGATTGTCGCTGCCGGCCGAGGGGCTGAAGGACGCGCGCGTCACGACCAAGGAAGTCGAGCTTGCCAAGCGGCTGGTCGAGGACATGGCCGAGCACTGGAAGCCTTCGGAATTCCAGAACACGTATCACGAGGATCTGATGCGGCGGATCAAGGAAAAGATCAAGGCCGGACAGACGAAGGAGATCACCAAGCCCGAAAGCGCCGGAGAGGCGGAGCCGCGTTCGGCAAAAGTCATCGATCTCGCCGCGCTACTGCGGCAGAGCCTCGATAAGGGTGGCGCCGCGAGGAAGGCCGTGGGATCGCACTCCACTGCGAAAACTCGCGCGACGCGTCGTCCACCCCTACGCGTCGTCTCGAGCCGCGGCAACGAAACCAAGGCGCCGGCGAAACGCAAACGTGCCTGAGGACAGCAAGGTCCTGGGCATGCCAAACGACCGGCGGGTGACCCCGCCGGAGTTCCAGTTCGTCCTACAACAAGATCAGCCGTGGTCTGATTGTGTCGATGGCTGCAAGGCGGGGATACTCAGGCGGGGTTTTGGCGGGGGAATTCAATGATCGGCGTAGTGATTCCGGTTCACGATGAGGAGAAGCTCCTCGGTGATTGCCTCGACGCCGTTCGACGGGCGGCGATGGATCCTCTGCTCGACGCCGAGCCGGTCGAAGTCGTCGTCGTGCTCGACGCCTGCGCCGACCGGTCCGCGGCGATTGCGATCCAGCAGAAGGCGCAGATCGTATCCTTGCATGCGCGTTGCGTCGGCGCCGCCAGGGCGCTCGGTGCTTCGTTGGCATTAGACAACGGCGCGCGCTGGATCGCCTTTACCGATGCGGACACGATCGTGCCCCCGAACTGGTTGAGCGTGCAGCTCGATCTTTATGCCGACGCGACCTGCGGACAGGTAGCGATCGAGGACTGGTCAGGGTATCCGTCTGGTGTCCGCGAGCGCTATCTCAGGGATTACAGCATGGACACGCGCCATATCCATGGCGCGAATCTCGGGATTTCCGCGGCAGCGTACCGGAGCGCCGGAGGTTTTGCCGCGCTGCAGCTCGGCGAAGACGCAGCGTTGGTTTCTTCGTTGCTCGCGCGCAAGGCCGACGTCCGCTTCGCCGGGCCGACGCACGTCGCGACCAGCGCCCGCTGGGAAAGCACCGTCGAAGGCGGGTTTGCCGCCATGCTGCGCGGACTGCGCGAAAAGTGCATCGCCGAGGCGGCGGTCGAACCGCTCGCC
>VBCS01000272.1 GCA_005888955.1 Betaproteobacteria bacterium | reverse complement strand
CCGGTAATGGTCGCAGGCGACGTCGCCGGTTTCGCCGTCGCGGATGAGGCCCGGCGTGTGCGCGAAGCGCTGCCAGATGCTCGGTCCTGCGCCGTCGGCCAGAGGCGAGCCCTCGATCTGATATGCCGAGGTCGCAGCGCCCCAGAGGAACTCGGCGGGAAATTCGATCGTTGATGGCATGTTTTCTTCTTTGCGTATAGGACTCCGGCAACTATCTCGTCATTCCCGCCCCCGATTAAGGCACTCGAGGGCAGGCTACAGCGGGAATCCAGTGTCGTGCGGCGAAAGACACTGGGTCCCCGCGTCCGCGGGGACGACGCCTTTGTGGAAACGTCACTACTGCTGGACCACGACCTCTGCCGGGAGCTCGTGGATCACGAGCTCGCCATTCTGCCAGCGCGCGAGCCTGCCGTTGACGCGTGTCGACCGCGGCCGTTGCGCGTCGGGCCAGATGAAGACGAAGCCGCCCGGAGCCATAGGGCGTGCGCAGGCCCTCGACCGCGATGCCGCGGCCGCGCAACCATGCGGCGGGGATGCCCGCGCCGAGCACGAGCGCGCGGTCGGCATCGCGCTCGTAGGCGAAGAGATCGAGCGTAGAGCGAATGAAATCGGACGCGACCCACGCGTGCGGCATGTCGCCGACGAATCGAGCCTGTCGCGCATCCCGTCCCACCACTTCGGCCCATTGATTCCACGCGGTCGGGCGTCGACCGGCGAGGAAGAACTCCAGCAGCTCGCCTGCCCGATCGCGCCAGCCCAGGCGCACGAAGGTCGCGACATTGCGCAGCTCATAAGGCGTGTAATCGTCCCAGGCCGTGTGGCCGCCTCGCCGGTCATTAAACTCGCGCCAGTAACGCTCGTAGGTCGAGTGCACCAATGCGGTCGGCAGATCCTGGGCATCTCCGCGCGGCGCGAAGGCGATGCTCGTCGACGTCGGGTCGAAGTCGCCGAGCTCGGCCGAGGCCGGCACGTAGGCGATCCCGTGCGCCGCGGCCGCCGCCGCGAGCGACGCGGCGAGATCGCGCCGGAATTCCTCGCGCTGATTCGAGAAACGGGACGCCGCATCGTCGCGGTTGAGCACGACCGCGATCGCATGCGCCGCGTCATAACCCTTCGCTGCCCAGAAGTCGTCCCAGTAGGAGTGCATCGGCTTCGCGGCGTAGCCTTCGTGGCTGATCGACGCCGGCAGCAGGCCGTAAAACGCCCGCTTCTCCGGGGCGAGGCTCGCCTCGTTGCGCTCCGATTGCCGCAGCGTTTCGAGGTAACGCGTCGCGCTCTCGACGTGCGGCCACATCGCCTCGAGCAAGGCGCGATCGTGCGTATAGCGATAGATCTCGGCGAGGGGATTTTCCCGTTCCGGAACTGATGCGGGGCGTACCAGCGCAGATAATCCGCCGCGACGGGCGCGTGGTCGAGACGCAGCAGCGATTCCGAAATCATCGCACCATCGCGGATCCACGAGCGCGCGTAGGATCGCGTTCCCGGCCGGAGGACCGGTCCATCGCGGGTGATGAGCAGATGCGCGAGCGCCGTGTGCAGCGTGTCGAGGAGCGGCTGTGCTTCGCGCGGAACACGAAAGCGTACGCGGTTGAGCTTCTGCTTCCAGGTCGCGGCTACCGTGCGCTCCTCGCGCTCGAGCCATGCCGACCGCGCTCCCGCACCGGCGGTCACGTCGATCGCCGGCACCGCCGCGCGCCCGGAAAGCGGAACGACGACGCCGACGGTCTCTCGCGCATGCGGCGCGAGCGTGAGCCGGTAGGCGAGCACGGCGGAGGCGAGGCCGGCGTGGTCGTGGACAGCGTGCGCGTCGGCCCAATCGCCAGCGAGGATTCCGGGCAAGGAGCCGGCACGAAAGGAAAAAGCTCCGACTCGATCGGGCGGCCGCAGCGGAAGGACTCCACGCATCCCGTCGACGGCAAGCGCTGCGCCGTCCCAGGCGATATCGTGAATTGGGCTGACCCCACCGACGATGTTCAGGAACTGCGTGGGCGGATTGACCTGGAACGGGCGCACGGCGAGAGCGAGAGTCAACGTCAGCGGCCTCCCGGTGCGATTGATCAGGTCGTAACGCGCGACGAGTTGCGAGCGAGCGCGTTGTCCCGTGGCAAAGGTCGTCACGCGTAGCTCCCATCTCGGGTCTCGCCAGCGGACGCCCGGCATCGGCAGGTAGCCGTCGACGAGGAAGGGTTGCGCCTCGACGTCGGCCCAGGTCGAAACGCGAGCATCGGCGATCACGAACGGCTCGATCGAGAATCCGCTCCTCGCGACTTCGAGCGCACCGTCCTCGGACAGCAGGCCCGTTTCCTCCCCGCCGTCGACGCCGACGAGCGTCCAGTAGGATTGCTCGCCGGAGAAGCCGCGCGGCTACGTTCCCCGTGGCGCCTCGCGCGTCAATGCGGCGACGAACGCATTGGGCGTCGCGCCGAAGGCGAGATCCTTGATCTCCACGTCGGCGAGGCTGTAGCCGTTGCCCGGTCCGTCGGCGAGCAGCAGGCGAACGAAGCGGGTTTCGGCGTCGGGCAGCCGCAGCGCGTCGGGGCCTCCGCTCCCGTCGGTGACGCTCTCCACGGTCTGCCAACGCTCGCCGTCATCGGAAAGCTGCACGTAGTACCGCGAGGCGAATGCGCCGGAACGCCACCGCAACATGAGGCCGCCGAATTCGCGCGCTCGGCCGAGGTCGATGGTCAGGCTCTGAGTCTTGCCCGACGCGGGGTCGCTCGTCCATGCCGTCGCTGGATCGCCGTCCAGCGCGAGCGCGGGCTCGCCGCCGCGCAGCGATGACGACGCCCGCGCCGTGGGCGCCGGCACGACGCCGGTGTCCGGCGGCAGCGCACGCAAGGCGAGCTCGCTGACATACACCGAGCCACTGCCGCCGCCTCGGCCGGCGTTGATCACCAACTCGATCGTTGCCGCATGCCGCAGCGTGCGGTCCGCAGTGGGCCCCCAGGCGAAGTCGATCTGGCGCTTTTTGATTTTCACCAGCCGCCACTCGCGCGGAAACTCGAAGTCGGGCCGATGGAACCACCAGACATTATCGCCGCTCGCGTCGACGAGCTTGAACTGGAGCTCGTTCACGGACGCGTCGGCGCGCAGGTAGAACGAGATTTCGTAGTTCGCCGGCAGATCGACAGGCAGGACGCGTCGCGCGGCCGCGTACCCGGCCGTGCCGCCGAGATCGAAGTCCAGCCGCAGCGCGGGGCCCGCCGGCCCGGCGGCGGGATGCAGCGACGCGCGCACGCCATCGGACATCGCGGCCTGCCACGTCTCGGGGGCGTCGAAGCGATCGAGGATTCGTACCGGTGAGGCGCCGGATTGCGCGGCGAGCCCAGCGCTCCAGGTCGCGACGCAAAGTGCGAGCGCCGTGACGCCGACACGTGCAGCATCGCGCGATCGCCGTGCGGGAAGTCTTGCGAAGCGCATCATCCTTTCACGCTGCCGGCCAGGAGGCCTTGCAAGTAATAGCGCTGCAGCGAGAGGAAGACGAGCAACACCGGCACGATCGTGACCACCGACCCCGCCATCATCAGCTCGTCGTCCTGCACGTGTTCGCGCGACAGCGCGGCGAGCGCCACCGGCAGGGTGTAGAGATCCTTGTCGGTGAGCACGATCAGCGGCCACATGAAGTCGTTCCACGTTCCGAGCAGCGTGAACACCGCCAGGGTCACGATGATGGGCTTCAGCGCCGGGAGCACGATCGAGCCGAAGATGCGGAACTCGCTGGCGCCATCGATGCGCGCCGCTTCGAGCAGGTCGTCGGGGAT